>NZ_JBEOXS010000018.1:0-137234 GCF_040296705.1 Streptomyces sp. NPDC002055 | reverse complement strand
GTCCGCCGGCTCACCGGCCGGCCGCTGCGCGCCGGGCGGCCCGGCCTTCCCCGGCCGGTGCTCCGGCGGCCGCGGCGGAGCCGCCCGCGACCTTGCGCAGCTCGTCCACGCGCAGCGCGACGGTCCGCTCATCGCCGAGCCCGCCGGTGCCGGGCTCCCGGCCGTCCACGGGCGGCGGGGCGTCACCGGCGGGGCCCGAGGCGCGGCGACGGGCCGCCGCCCGCCGGGCGGCGCGGCCCATCGTCGGCTCCTGCGGGGCCGCGTAGTCCTCCGGGGCGGGGGTCTGCTCGAGCACCCGCCACGCGTCGGCGGGAGTGTAGGAGGGCGGGTTCTCCGGCGGGAGGGGCAGATGCGCCTGCGCGGGCTCCTGGGGCGTGCCGTACGCCCGGGCGTGCGGGTCGGCGTACCCCTGGCCGTACGCCGTGGACGGCGCCTGCGCACCGGGCAGCGGGCCGTGCTCCGGCCGGGCGCCCGGCCACGCGACGGTCTGCGGTTCCGGTTCGTGGCGCGGGAGTTGGTGGGGCACATGGCCCAGCGACCGGCTGCCCGTGCCGTGGCCGGGGGCCTGGCCGGGAGCTTGGCCGGGGGCCTGACCGGGGACTTGGCCGGGGGCCTGACCGGGCAGCGGGTCGTTCAGCGGATCGTGGAGCCGTCCGACAGCCGCCTCGAACGTGCCGGACCCGCCGTACGACTCTCCGTACGGCGACCCGGTGTCGCGTTCGGGGCGGAGTGCGGTCACGCGCCGACCTTGCCGACCACCGGTGCCAGTCCCGCGGATCGTTCGACGGCCCCGGAATCACCGCACACCACCAGCCAGTTGGCGAGCATCCGGTGGCCCCACTCGGTGAGCACCGACTCGGGGTGGAACTGCACGCCCTCCACCGGGAGATCGCGGTGGCGCAGCCCCATGGCGATACCGGTCTCCGTCCAGGCGGTGACCTCCAACTCGTCCGGGACGGTGCCGCGTTCGACGGCGAGCGAGTGGTAGCGGGTGGCCGTGAACGGCGAGGGGAGCCCCCCGAAGACCCCGCTGCCCTCGTGCGTGACGAGGGAGGTCTTGCCGTGCAGCAGCTCGGGGGCGCGGCCGACGACCCCGCCGTAGGCGACCGCCATCGACTGCATGCCCAGGCACACGCCGAACACCGGGACTCCGGTGTCCGCGCAGTGCCGCACCATGGCGGTGCACACCCCCGCCTGTTCCGGCGTTCCGGGGCCCGGGGACAGCAGGACGCCGTCGAAGCCGTCCTGGGCGTGGGCGGTCGCGACCTCGTCGTTGCGCAGCACCTCGCACTCGGCGCCGAGCTGGTAGAGGTACTGGACGAGGTTGAAGACGAAGCTGTCGTAGTTGTCGACGACCAGAATGCGTGCGCTCATCGGGCTGTGGATCCTCCGCCGTTGTCGACTGTCACGTCGTTGAACGGAAGCAGGGGCTCCGCCCACGGGAAGACGTACTGGAAGAGAACGAAGACGATCGCCAGTACGAGCAAGAGCGAGATCCCCGCCCGTACCCAGGCGTTCCCCGGCAGATGCCGCCAGATCCAGCCGTACATGCTGTCCCCACTTGCCGATGATGAAGCCGATTGCAGCTCCAGAGTAAAGGTCGGAGCGCGGGGAAGGTGGGTCAGCTGCGCAATGCGTCGGGCTTCCCCGCTCCGACGCGGCGGGTGTCGTCCAGGTGTGCCCAGGCGATCAGCCGATGGCTGTGCCCCCACTCCGGGTCGCAGGTGGTGAGGGTGAGATAGCGGCCCGGCCCGCCGTATCCCGACTTCCGCGGAACCGGGTCGATCACCCCGGTGTCGGCGGGCAGCGTGCGGTACGGCCGGCGGTCGATGCGGTAGGTGAACCAGGTCGTGCCGTCGGTCAGCACCACGGCGTCCCCGGGGCGCAGCTTCGGGAAGTCCTTGAACGGGTCCCCGTGGGTGCGGCGGTGGCCCGCCACGGAGAAGTTCCCGCGCGCGCCGAGCGGGGCGGTGCGCGCGTAGTGGCCGAGGCCGCGGGCGAGGGTGTCCCGGCCCGTTCCCTCCAGCACCGGCTTGGCCCAACTGTCCCCGAAACGGGGGATGTACATCACGGCGAACGCCTTCCCCCGCGCGTAGGGCGCAGCGGGGGGCGGGGCTCCGGCGCCGTCCGGTTCCGGTCCGGCCGGCGCTCCGGCGACCGGGCCGTCCGACCACCGCTCCTGGAGCCGGTCGATCTCACCGTGCATCGCGCTGTCGGCACGGACTCCCGTCCAGAACAGCACATAGGTGACGAACAGCACGATGACGCTGCCGACGGTGACGCACAACTCGCTCAGCGTTCTGACGATCAGTCGCGCGGTCACCGGTGCCGGCAACGGCGGCCCCCTTCGTCCAGGGCTACTTCACGGGCTTGGCGTAGTGCAGGTCCACTGTGCCGGAGTAGCCGGGAAGAGTCACCGCCTGCTGCTGTTCGACTTTCCAGCCCAGCCCGTAGGCGTTGACGTACTGCATGTAGTTCTGGATGGCCGGGGACTCGGCCAGCGCCGTCTGGAGCCGTTCGGTGTCGCCGACGGCCGTCACCTTGTACGGCGGCGAGTAGACGCGGCCCTGGAGGATCAGGGTGTTGCCCACGCAGCGGACCGCGCTGGTGGAGATGAGCCGCTGGTCCATGACCTCGATCCCGCGGGCGCCGCCCTGCCAGAGGGCGTTGACGACGGCCTGGAGATCCTGCTGGTGGATGACGAGGTCGTTGGGCTGCGGCTCGGGGACGCCGGGGATCCGGGCGGTGGCGTTGGGGGGCGCGTCGGTGAGGGTGACGGCCACCCCGGACCCCTTGAGCGGCTTGGTGCCCGCGACCCGCTCCAGCGCGTCGAGCTTGACCTTCTCGGCCTCCGTGCTGCCGTCGTCCCGCTCGGCGAGCCGGTCGACCTGGCCCCGGGCGGTGGCGGCCTCGTCGGTGAGCTCGGCGTTCTTCCGGCTGCGCTCGCGGATCAGGTCGGAGAGCCGGAGCATCGAGTCGTCGGAGCGGAGGTTTGTACCCTGGGCCGTGTTGAAGCTGGTCCAGAAGATGAGCCCGGCGAGCGCGAAGACGGCGGCGGTCAGCAGTCGCACCGGACGGAACCGGCGGAACCGCCCGGCCCGGCCGGCGTCGGTGTCGGCGGAATTGCTCACCGTACCCTTATCTCCTTCTGCGCCGCGGAAGGACTACGCTAACGGACGCCCCCGGGGTGAACGTAAGCCCCGTCGGGCCTCGCCCCGGCGACAGACCCAGATCACTGCGCGGTCACGCAGCGCATCGACAGGAGAGACCCTCGTGCCGAAGTCACGTATCCGCAAGAAGGCCGATTTCACGCCCCCGCCGGCGAAGCAGACCAACATCAAGCTGACCAGTCGCAGCTGGGTCGCGCCGCTGATGCTGGCCATGTTCCTGATCGGGCTCGCCTGGATCGTGGTCTTCTATGTGACCGCCGGCGACATGCCGGTCGACTCCCTGGGCAACTGGAACATCGTCGTCGGCTTCGGCTTCATCGCCGCGGGGTTCGTCGTCTCCACCCAGTGGAAGTAGCGGTCGACGCGCCGGTCGGAGCACCGCTCGACGTACCGCCCGGCGCAGTCCACCGCAAGCCTTGCCCCAAGGTTGCCCACAGAGTTATCCACAGCACTGTCCACATGGGGAAAAGGTCAGACGATCTGTGGATAACCCCTTGAGCATTGACGCCGGTGTGACTGGTGGTACGTCCTACCACTCACCCGTCACCCCTGCGCGGTACTGGGAAAACGCAGGTCAGTGCGATTCCCGTAGCCATCTCCGCACAGCACGCACAAGATCCGCCACCCGCTGTGGACAACGGCCCCGTTCCAGCCCCCGGGAGCCCCTCAGGGGGTGAGCTGCAGGGTCCGTACGCACACCATCGCGACGATCACCAGGAGCGCTGCCAGGCAGGTGGCGCGCTGCACCAGCGCGCGGTGCTCACGCGGCGCGTGGACCAGGCCGTACGCGACCGCCGCCCCCACCACCAGCCCGCCGATATGGGCCTGCCAGGCGATGTTCCCCCAGGTGAAGGTGAAGATCAGGTTGAGCACCAGCAGGGCGAGGACCGGCCGCATGTCGTAGTTCATCCGGCGCATCAGCACGGCGGTCGCGCCGAGCAGGCCGAAGACGGCACCGGAGGCCCCCAGCGAGGGCTGGCCCGGGGACGCGAGCAGGTACGACAGCGCGCTGCCGCCGAGCCCGGAGAGCAGGTAGAGCGCGAGATAGCGCACCCGGCCGAGGGCGGCCTCCAGGGGCGGGCCGAGCCACCACAGCGACAGCATGTTGAACGCGATGTGCATCAGCTGCTGGTGCAGGAACATCGCGGTCAGCAGCCGGTACCACTGGCCCTCCGCGACGCCTTCGACCGGGCCGCCGTAGTAGTACTGCAGCCGGCCGACCAGGTCGAGCTCGTCGACGAGCCGGTCGCCGGCGCCGAGCACGGCGAACCAGAGCGCCAGGTTCAGCCCCAGCAGGATCTTGGTGACCAGACGCGGATCGTCGGCCACCGAGCCGCCCGCTATCGTCCGCGGGCGCGCGGCCTGCGGGGCGTGGCCGGTCCCCGACCCCTCCTTCACGCAGGTGGGGCACTGGAAGCCGACGGACGCGCTGACCATGCACTCCGGGCAGATGGGCCGCTCGCAGCGGGTGCAGCTGATGCCCGTCTCGCGGTCCGGGTGCCGGTAGCAGCCGGGCAGGCCGCCCGCGGCCTCGGGAGCGTCCGAGCTTCCTGGCGCCTGATCCATCGGTTCCCTCGTCTCCGTCCTGCCGGTGGCACGGTCCTGCCGGGCGGCAGGCTCCCACCGGTACGGCACGGGCCCGCCCGGTGCCCTCGCGGCCCGGACGCCTGCCCACCGGGTGTGTGCCCGCCGGGGGCGTGCCAAAGACTGCCCCGCCCGTCATACGGACGGGCGGGGCAGTTCGGTTCCCGTTCGGGTCAGCCCTCGCGGGTCTCCACGACGACCGACTCGATGACGACGTCCTGCAGCGGACGGTCGGTGCGCGGGTTGGTGTCGGCGGTCGCGATGGCGTCCACGACCTGCTGGCTCTTCGGGTCGACGACCTCACCGAAGATGCTGTGCTTGCCGGTCAGCCACGCCGTGGGCGAGACCGTGATGAAGAACTGCGAGCCGTTGGTGCCCGGGCCGGCGTTCGCCATGGCGAGCAGGTAGGGGCGGTCGAAGGCGAGGTCCGGGTGGAACTCGTCACCGAACTCGTAGCCCGGGCCGCCCGTGCCGTTGCCCAGCGGGTCGCCGCCCTGGATCATGAAGCCGCTGATCACCCGGTGGAAGACCGTGCCGTCGTACAGCTTGTCCTGGGACCGCTTGCCGGTCTCCGGGTGGGTCCACTCGCGAGTGCCCTCGGCAAGCTCGACGAAGTTCTTGACCGTCTTCGGCGCGTGGTTCGGCAGGAGCCGGACCACGATGTCGCCGCGATTGGTCTTCAGGGTGGCGTAGAGCTGCTCAGCCACGATCTGCCTTCCGTAGTTCTCACTGACGTCCACCGATCCTCGCACGGACTTCGTCGCGACGAGTAGCCGCCGGACCGTTGGCGGGTGACGGAATGCCCGCCTCCCGTGACGGGAGAGGCCTCTGTGGCGCCGCTGTCCTGCCGTGGTGGCGGCTCGGTCCTTCCTTTCGGGGAAGCCGTTCCGGGGCAGGCCGTCCCGGCGAAGCCGTCCCCCCTTTCGGGGAACGTGACCCGGATGCCGGTTCGCGCATGCCGTACGGACCCCCGAGGTGCATGATCTCTTATCGGGTGGAAAGGCGAAAACCGTACCGCCACCGAGGAGGAGGTTCCTGTGACCCGCATCGACAGCGTGCGCGCCGCGACCGGCACCGCGAAGGACAGCGTGCTGCACGCCGCGGAGGTGGTGGCGCCCTATGCCGGCACGGCGAAGGACCAGGCCGTGCAGTACGCGCACGAGGCCCGCGCACGGCTGGCGCCCAAGGTGTCCCAGGCCGCTCAGCAGGCCCGCGAGACCGCGCTCGTCCAGTACGACGCCCACCTCCAGCCCCGTATCCAGCACGGGCTGCACCAGGCCCGGGAATCGCTGCCGCCCAAGGTCGACGCCGCCGCCACCCGGGCCGCGAAGCGTGCCCGCAAGGCCGCGCGGCAGGCCGCCGAGTACACCGTGCCCCGGGTCGAGCAGGCGGTCGCGGCCGCCGAACCGGTGCGGGAGGAAGCGGTGGAACGCAGTGCCGCCGCCCTCGCCGCGCTGCGCGGCCAGGTGACCCGGGCCGAGGTCGAGAAACTGGTGCGCAAGCGCCGGCGCCGCGCCACCTGCGGCCGGGCCACCAAGCGCCTCCTGGTGATCGGCGCCGTCGCCGGAGCGGCCGTGGCCGCCTGGAAGTGGTGGGACCGGCAGGCCAACCCGGACTGGCTGGTCGAACCGCCCGCCGCCACGGAGCTCGGCGACCGTCCGCCGCTCACCTCGGTGGACGGCAGCGAGGCCCTGGACCCGGAGGTGCAGGCGAAGCAGGCGGAGGCCGACCAGCGCAAGCGGGGCGAACAGGGCTGAGCCGACGGCGGCCCCGGTCGGCGCCGGCGGCGCGGGCCGAGGCCCGACCATCGTCGGCGCTGATGCGGACCGTGGCCGGTCGGAACCCGGCCGGTCGGTCCGTGGCGGCTCGGGCCATGACTGCTTCGGGCCGTACGCGGGCCGCCGGTGTGGCAGAGCGACGCCTCGGATGGCGGGGGACCAGGAGTGGTCCCCCGCCATCCGTCGTACGGGGTCGCCAGGCCATCCTGTCGCTTGCTCCGCCCGTGCCGCCCCGGGACGGATCAACCACGTCTCCTTGCACGGGACTTCCACCGACGCAGCAGGCCTTCTCCGAGCAGGAGGCTTGCCCCGGCCCGGCCGGCTCGGGCAGAGCCCGGTGCGACCGTCCCCGCGGGCGCAAGGCAGCTCCCGGGAACCACGGCTGCTTTGTGAGCCCCGGGTGACTCAGCTGCGGTGGAGACCGCTGCGGCCGATCGTCCGCGATCGACTGTCCGTGATGCCGCCCCGAGGAATCTCAGGGGCGCGGGCCGGTTGGGCATGCACATCACCGGGTTGACGCCGGACCGTCCTGACACTCGACGCCTCCGGGAGGCACTCGCCCACGAGGATGCACTACGTGCCGCACACCGGGAGCGGCATCAACTACGCTGACGCCAGGTGCATGGCCCGTGTCCATGATCCGGGATCAAGGCCCCTGGTCGCTCCTTACGCAGCGCTTGGAGGAAGCCGTGACCGCCGAACTTCCCGACTGGATGATCCCGCCCAGGCCGAGCGGCTGGGAAGCCGACGACCTCGACCACCTCCCCCAAGCACCGCGGCACACCGAACTGATCGACGGAGCCCTGATCTTCATGATGTCGCCGCAGCGCTCCTGGCACTCCCGGCTCGTGGAGAACATGACATTCGCTCTACGTCAGGCGGCCCCTACGGGGTTCGAGGTCGAGCGGGAGATGACCGTCCGTCTCGACAACAAGAGTCGTCCCGAGCCCGACATCCTGGTCACCACCGCCGCATACGATCCCGACCGCACCTGGTACGCACCCGACGACATCGCTCTCGTCATCGAGGTCGTCTCGGAGGAATCAGCCGACCGCGACCGATCCCTCAAGCCCTTCAAGTACGCCCAGGCCAAGATCACCCATTTCTGGCGCATCGAGGACGAGGCCGGGGCACCCGCCGTCCACACCTACGAACTCGACGTTATGACCAGCACCTACGTACCCACCGGCATCCACCGAACCCGCCTGAAGGACTCCGCCCCGTTCCCCCTCGACATCGGCCTCACCTCTCTCGTTCCCTAGGTGAGGACGATCGCTGAGGCAGCCCCCGTGGACAGGTCGGTCCCGGCCTGGTCAGGGTGGATCCCGCGGTCGCGCGCGCTCATCATCACGCGGCGGGGATGTCCGCTTCACCGTCGCGTCGGCCCACGCGGCCGACGCGGACAAGCAGGCGGCCATGGCGGAGATCGAGTTCTTCAGCCCCGTCCAGCGCCCATCGCACCTGACCCGCGAAGATCTGGACCGACGAACCCGCCGTCCACGGGGCCGGCGGGTTCGGTCAGGTTCCGGGGTTCACCACTCCGGGCTCTTTCGAACCCGTGTTCCTGCGCCAGCGAGGGAAGACCCAGCGCGCCGAGGCGCAGCTCTCCCGCGAGCAGGACTACCGCCGACTCACCGAACTAGCCGTGAAAACTCAGGAATTGACGGACCACAAGCTGTCCGAGATCGCCACCCAGCTGGCCGACATGCGCTCGCGGGTGGAATCCATGGAGAAGACCCTCAAGGACGTCGAGTAGTCACGTGACCCCGTGACCGCCGAGCGGTCGCGCGCGAACGGATCGGTGAGCCGGGCTGGCACCCGACGGACCGGTGAAGGGAAGTCGCTGGAACTGGATCCCCGCTCGAAAGGAGAGCAGTTCATACTGCTCGAGAGCAGTCTCCGCAGGGTTTGACAGCCGGTATGGATCTCCACGCCCTCCTCCTTCCGCTCAGCGGCTGATCCCTTCGGATCGGCCGGGTCGCCTGGGTGCACCTACGCTCTTGATCCACCGCGGGCGGCGGCTCCTCGACACGTTCACGGCGGACATCTTCGCCGGAGACGACGCCGCGAGCCCCTCACCCATTTCACTACGGAACGCCCTGCACGACACGGGCACCTCGGGTGAATGGACCCTCGCGTGTGGCCAGCCTTACGGCGGGTTCAGGCTGCGGTGCGCCCTGTGTAAGGCCTGACGTCGATGACCGCCATGCCGGCGGCGTGGGCGGCCGCGATGCCCTCCTCGCTGTCCTCGTAGACGAGGCAGCGGGAGGGATGGGCGCCCAGGCTGCGGGCGGCGGTCAAGAAGATGTCGGGGGCGGGCTTGCCGTGGGTCACGTCGTCCCGGGTGACCAGTGTGCCGAAGGCGTCGTGGAACGGCTGGTGGCGCAGGGTGGCTTCGATGACGTGGCGGGCGCCGCCGGAGGCCACGGCCATGGGCAGGCGGTGGCGCATGGCCTCGACGACCTCCAGGACCGGTTGCAGTGGTCGTACGGAGTGCGCCTCCTTGAGGAATTGCGCATCGCGGTCGGCGACAAGCGTGTCGACGGGGCGGGAGAGGCCAAGGCCGCGTTCGGCGACCAGGGTGTGGATCATTTCGGCGGAGGACAGCCCGGTGCGTGCGTCGAACCACTCCTGTTCGAGTTCCACTCCCTCGGTGGCCAACGTGCCTGCCATGGCGCGGTAGTTGGCGTACTGGCTGTCGACGAGGGTTCCGTCCCAGTCGAAGAGGAGGCAGGCGGCGGTACGGGGGGCGAGGTCGGGATGCATGGGCGTCAGTCCTCGGGGGTGGGGGTCGAAGGGATGGATACGGGCCGGCGAGCGGCGGGCGAAGGGGACGTCGCGTTCAGGTCGCGGCCCCGGGTTTCCGGCATCCAGATACCGAGAGCGAGGGCCGAGGCAAGGGTGATGGCCGCGTAGAGGGTGAACGCACCGGCCAGTGACAGCTCCGCGACCAGCGGGAGGAACGTGGTGGCAACGACGAAGTCTGCTGCCCAGTGCGCCGCGGTGGCCAGGCTCATCAAGGCGCCGCGTACTCGTGCCGGGTAGATCTCGGCGATGTACACCCAGAAGACCGCGGCGGGCCCGACAGCTCCTGCGGTGATGAACACGCACAGCAGCAGCGCGGTGGCCACGCCGTCGAGACCTCGGGCCTGGACGACGGCGATGGCTACCGCGGCGACTGCCATCACGGCGAGGCCGCCGAGCATGAGCGGCCGTCGTCCCCACCGGTCGAGGAAGACGATGGTGACGACTGTGGCCAGGACATTGCAGAGACCCACCAAGACCGATCCTGCGATGCCGCCGCTGGCGGTGAGGCCGCTGGAGGCCAGGATGGTGGGTGCGTAGTAGATGGCGGTGTTGAGGCCGGTGAGGTGGACCAGGACGGAGATGGTCAGGCCCAGGACGACCCAGCGCCGCCCGGCGAGTTCACAGGCGCGTCGCAGGCCGGGCGTCCTGGTGTCGGCGCTGTCGGTGGCCTCGGGTGCAGCGAGCCCGAGGCGGGCCGCGGCCCGGGCTGCGCTGTCGGCCCGACCCCGGCTGCTCAGCCAGTCCGGGGACTCGGGGACGAGCGCCATGCCGACGAGGACCAGCAGGGCGGGCACGGTGGCCACGGCGAAGGTGCCGCGCCAGTTGCCCTGCGGCTCCAGGGCGTATGCGACGACGTAGGAGAGGAGCAGGCCGATGGTGATCATGAGCTGGTTGAGGGTGACCAGGGCGCCGCGCCGGGCGGGCGGCGCGATCTCCGAGATGTACAGCGGCACGGCGAACGACGTGGCTCCCAACGCGAGCCCGACCAGGAACCGTCCGGTGAGCAGGGAGAACGTGCCGGTGGCCGCGGTGGACGCGAGCGTGCCCGCCAGATACAGGGCGGCGGCCGATGCGATGACGGCGCGCCGCCCGAATCGGTCGGCCAGCCGCCCGCTGGTGGGGGCCGTCAGAGCGGCCCCCACCAGCGCGGCGGATACCGCCGCTCCCTGTGTCCAGGACGAAAGACCGAAGGTGTCGGTGACTTGTGGCAGTACCCCGGCGATCACGCCGGTGCCGTACCCGAAGAGCAGTCCGCCGACCGATGCGATCAGCACCGCGACGGTGCGCAGGACCGCGGGGCTGCGGACCGCGGTCACCGGGGCACCGTCGCGTCCGATGTCGGGGCGAGTGCGCCCGCCGCGGCGGCGGAGGCGGTGAGTGCCGCCCCGACCCGTGCTGCGCGCCGCGAGTCGGTAAGGGTGACGGGCGTGGGCCCGCCGGTGCGGACGGCCTCTGCGAACGCGGCCACTTGGAGCTGATAGTGGTTGGCGGCGGGCACCGTCTCCGTGCGCGTCCCCTGGGCGGTCAGCACGGTCAGGACTCCGTCCTCACCACTCATTGCCCAGGCGTTGCTGACCGTAAGGGTGCCGTGGGTGCCCTGCAGTTCGTACCACGACCGCGGTCCGTAGTCGATGCTGTAGTCGAAGACGGCGCTGCGCCCCTGCCCGAAGTCCATGGTGCCGGTCGCGCTGGTCTCCACCGCCTCGCCGGGGCGGGTGTGGAAGTGCGCCGAGACCTGCTGCGGTGCCTGCCCGAAGAACAGCTGGGGGACGTCGATGGCGTAGCACCCCACATCCCAGGTGGCGCCGCCGCCGAGCTTCGGCTCGAGCCGGATGTTGCCGCTGCCGGCCTCGATGGCGAAGGCGAACGAGGCCCGTACGACGCGCAGTTCGCCGATCTCACCGGAGGCGAGCAGTTCGGTGGCACGGGCCTGCTGCGGGTGGAAGCGGTACATGAACGCTTCCATCACGGTCCGGGACGCGGCCCGGGCGGCGGCCTCGATGCGCGCACAGCCCTCCTCGTCCAGGGCCATGGGCTTCTCGACCAGGACGTGCTTGCCCGCTTCCAGCGCGCGTACGGTCCAGTCGACGTGATCGGTGTTGGGCAGCGCGATGTACACGGCGTCGATGTCCCGGTCGGCGAGGAGCGCCGCGTAGTCCGGGAGCGCCGTCGCACCGAACTTCCCTCCTGCGTCGGCGGCCTGGGCCGCTCGTCCGGGCCGGGAGGCCACGGCGGACAGGACGCATCCGGGGGTCTGCGCGATGGCGGGCATCAGATGCGTCGCGATGTAGGAGGTGGCACCGAGCACACCCCATCGCAGAGTGGTGGTCGTCATGAGCAGTCCTCCTGGATGAATTCCGCCGCGCGTTCGGCGATCGCCACAACGGCGGTATGGATGTTTCCGGTGATCATGCTGGGGATGACCGAGGCGTCCGCGACGCGCAGGCCGCGCAGGCCGCGCACCCGCAGCCGCGGATCGACGACCGCCTCGTCGTCCGCCTCGAGCCCGAACCGGCAGGTGCCCACCGGGTGGAACTGTGTCTGAGCCTGGGTCCGTACGAACGTCTCCAGCTCGTGCCGCGTGGCGTGGGCTGACAGCGGGCCGCCGCTGCCGAGTGAGGCGAGCGGGTCGGTGGCGGCGATGTCCCGGGCGACGCGCACGCCTTCCACCAGGACGGCGAGGTCCGCCGGATCGCTGAGGTAGGCGGGGTCGATCAGGGGAGCGGTCAGCGGGTCGACGCCGGCCAGGGTGAGTCGGCCACGGCTGCGGGGACGGGTGACGCCCGGCCCCACGGTGAAGCCGTGGCCGATCAGGGAGGCGTCGTTGAGGTTCTTCATCGGGGCGAAGGACAGCTGTACGTCCGGCGCGGGCGAGTCGGCGTACAGGGTGACGAAGCCGCCTGCTTCCCCGAGGTTGGAGGAGTCGGCGACCGGGTGCCCTCCGGCGGTGTCGTAGGCGAGTGACACCTGGATGTGGTCGTGCAGATTGCCGCCCACACCCGGCACGTCGGCAACGAGCGGGACTCCGAGGGAGGCCAGGTCGCGGGCCGGGCCGATGCCGCTGAGCAGGAGCAGCTGCGGGCTGGCCACAGTGCCGCCGCACAGCACCACTTCGCTGTGGGCGCGCACGGTCCGCGTCGTACCGTCGCGGCGGATCCGCACTCCGGCCGCCCGCCCGTCCTCCACCACTATGCCGAGTACGGCCGTTTCGGTGAGCAGCGTGAGATTGGGCCGGTCGAGAGCTGGGCGCAGATGGGTGTGGGCGGTGTTGCCGCGGCGGGCAGGGGCGTTGAGCGATTCGGCGGTGCGGGTCGTGCGGTACAGTCCGGCGCCTTCCTGGACCCCGGAGTTGAAGTCCGGGTTATCTGGAAGGCCGTACTTCTGAGCGGCCTCTACGAACGCCGCCGCGAACGGATGGGGCGAGGTGTTCTCGGCGACCGGGACACAGCCGTACCCAGGGGTACCCGCTGGGCCTTCGAGCCGCTCGATGTACGGCAGTACGTGCCCGGAGTCCCAGGTGGGGCCACCCCACCGGGCCCAGGCATCGAAGTCGGACGCGGCGCCGCGGATGTGCACCATCGCGTTGACCGCGCCCGATCCGCCGACCACCCGGCCACGCGGCCAGGCGAGGCGGCGGCCGTCGAGGGCTGCCTGCGGAGTGGTCCGATACTGCCAGTCCAGGTCGCCTCCGAGCAGGAACGGCCAGGAGGCGGGGCGGGCGATGCGCGGGTCGTCGTCACGGGGCCCGGCTTCGACGAGCAGCACGGTGCGCTCGGTGTGTTCACTGAGCCGGGCCGCTATCACACTTCCGGCGGCCCCTGCGCCCACGACGATGACGTCGTAGGCGGAGGCATGGGAGTCGTCAGGGTTCATGGGATGTCTTTCGTGGTGGCTCTCGAGGATCGAGACGGGCAGGTCGGGCCCGGGAGTGGCTCAGGTGGCCAGAAAGCCGCCGTCGACCCCGATGGTCTGCCCGTTGACGTAGGAGGCCGCGGACGAGAACAGCCACAGCGCCACGTCGGCAACCTGCTGCACCGTGCCGACCTCGCCGGACGGGATCAGCCGACGCCAGGTGGTGGCACCGCCGACCGCGGCCTCGGAGGCGGCCAGCATCTCGGTGTCGATCGGCCCTGGCGCCAGTGCGTTGACGCGCACTCCGTCGGCCGCGTGCTCCATGGCAGCGACCTGGGTCAGCGCCACGGCGGCGTGCTTGGACGCCACGTACGCCCCGATGCCGGGGAAGACGGTCCGCAGCCCGTGCACGGACGTGTTGTTGACGATGCTGCCGTGCCCTTGCGCCGCCATCAGCCGCAGTTCCTCACGCAGGCACAGCCACACACCACGGGTGTTGACCGCGAAGGCCCGGTCGAAGTCCTCCGGAGCGAGGTCGACGAGGCGCCCGTCACCAGGCACGCCTGCGTTGTTGAACGCGTGGTCCACCCTCCCGTACATCTCCACGGCTCGGGCGAACAGCCGCTCCACGTCGGCGACGTGCGTGACGTCGCAGCGGACGAACACGGCCTCGCCTCCCCGATGGCGGATCTGTTCGGCAGCGCGCTCACCTCGTTCCTCGTCGCGCCCGGCCAGTACGACCCGCATCCCTGCGTCGGCGAACGCCCCGGCCGCGGCCCGGCCGATTCCCGCGCCGGCCCCCGTGACGACGACGCTTCTGCCATGCAGCTCCTGCGCGTTCACCGGCTGCTCCCGGCCTCGGCGGGCGACGGCGTCAGGCTGCCGAAAGAGTCGGATTCCAGCAGCTCTGCCATGCCCTCGCATGCCTGCTTGATCTCCGGTTCGGACACGTCGTTGAGGAAACACACCTCACCGATCGCCGTCAGCACGGGCAGGTTCTGCTGTCCGTCCCGGTGGCGCACCGTGTCCGCGAGCCCTTCGAGGACCAGGTCCGCATCGGTGAACAGCGGATGCGAGGGAGCGAGTCCGATGCGGCGGGCGGCAGCGACGATGCGCCCGAGGTCACCGGCGGCGATCAGGCCGCGGTTGGCCGCGATGAGCGCGGAGAACACACAGTCCATGGCGACCGCCTCACCGTGCAACAGCTCGGGAAGAGCACGCATCTCCACCAGAGGGGAGAACGAGTGCCCGTAGTCCACCGACCGCTGTAGGTCCTTCTCCCACAGGTTGGGTTCCAGCTCCTCGGCCATACCCGCGATGGCCCGCCCGATGACTTCATCGGCAACGGCTCCGGGGACACCGTCACTGCCCGGCTCGGGGTCCTGGAAGCGCGTGCGGATGAGCCCGGCACCGTACTGCTCCAGGAGCTCGAAGAGCCGCCGGTCCTTGATCAGGGCCATCTTGAAGATCTCTCCCATACCGTTGCGGAGCTCGCGCTCAGGAACGGTGGCGAGGAAGGCGCGATCGATCAAAGTGCGCGGCGGCGGGCTGTAGCTACCCAGCCGGTTGCGGTAACCGCCGTAGTTGACACCTGTCTTGGCGGCAACGCTGACGTCGACCTGCGACAGCAGTGTGGTGGGCACACGCACGTAGGGGACGCCACGCCGGTACAGGCTCGCCGCCAGACCGACCACGTCAGCCACGACTCCCCCGCCGATCACCAGCGGAGGAGTACTCAGGCGGTTCGTCCCCACCTCGTTGAGCCTGTCGACCACTTCCAGGACCCGCTCGATCGACTTGTTCTCCTCCCTACCCGGCAGCACGAGGTACTCCACAGCGGCCTCGTGATGGGCGAAGTAGGAACGGATGCGGGCCCCGTACAGCGCGTCGACGGCGTCATCGACGATCACCAGACGCGTGCCCTTGCCCTGGCCTCCGCCGGGAACGGCCAACAACTCGAGGTTGCCCGGCGAAAGTAGCTCAGGGGTCTCAGCTATCTCGTACTCGACAGGCAGCTGACTCCTGACCAGCCAGCTTGTACGAGAGTTCAGACGACTCAACGTGCTGCTCCTGCCTTTCGACGATGTCGGTGCCCCGCCGCGGCCCTGCCCTGGCGGGGTCATCACCCACAGCTCCTGACGCGACGACGTGCACTTCAACTTGTGAAGCAGAGCGCAGCACTGTCACGCCAAAGAGTGAAGATCACTTCGGCGAACGTAAGCGCGCCCGGAGCCCTTCTGCAAGATCAACAAGATGCCGAAACGCCCCATAATGGAGCACCTTGCACCGGGCCGACAGTGGCGCTTCTCACGCAAAAAGGGCCACGGTCGAGGTCAGACCGATGATCACGGGCATTACCGTCGGCCCATTCCCAGATCGACAGGCTCTTCGTCCTGCTTGCGGCCACCGCGGACGTGGTCGACAGACCGAGTTGAGGGTGTATGTGAACCGCTCCCACAGCCGTACGAAAAGAGGGAGCCGCAGTCGGCTCGCCGCCAGAGCTCGGGTCGGCACTGGCTGATGGTGGGCGGCGTAGCTGCGGCGGTGCAGAGCGTGCCCGCCGGTGCCGGAGTCCAGCCGAACCAATCGCCATAGCGCGCTACGGCCGCATCGGCTGCCGCGGAGTCCGCGATCTCCGCGATGCCTTCGAACGTTGCCCAGCAGTCCCCGTCCACTCGGCGGCCAGCACCAGAGGCCCCGGCTCCGCACATCCTCCCTGTCTCCGGGCCAGTACCCCAACGGCCAGGCCTAGGAGATCAACGGGAGAGGCGCGGGTATGCAAACCCCTTGCGCGACATGGGCTCCCATCGGCCCAGAGGGCATCGATGCGCCCACTGATGGGCACAAAAAATGCCCCCTGAAACTGCGTTTCCGCAGGTCAGAGGGCATTTAACTGTGGAGCCTAGGGGAGTCGAACCCCTGACATCTGCCATGCAAAGACAGCGCTCTACCAACTGAGCTAAGGCCCCGAGGGTGGGGAAGCCGGACGTTGCGCATCGCGCGCCGCCGACTGCCGCAGACCAGAGTACCGGGTGTTCGGGGGAACCCTGCAAAAGGATAAGGGACTCCCGATCGGCAATCACGCTCCGTAGGATGTCGCGCGAGGTTCGCAGCAGCGAAGGGGAGTCGGCATGGATGCAGCACAGCAGGAAGCCACAGCGAGAGCCCGGGAGCTGCAGCGCAGCTGGTACGGCGAGCCTCTCGGCGCACTGTTCCGCCGGCTGATCGACGACCTCGGCCTCAACCAGGCCCGGCTGGCCGCTGTGCTGGGACTGTCCGCCCCCATGCTGTCGCAGCTCATGAGCGGCCAGCGGGCGAAGATCGGCAATCCCGCGGTCGTGCAGCGGGTCCAGGCCCTCCAGGAGCTCGCGGGGCTCGTCGCCGACGGCAGCGTGAGTGCCGCCGAGGCCGCGGACCGGATGGAGGAGATCAAGAAGACCTCCGGCGGGTCCGTACTGAGCACCACCGCACAGTCGACGCCGAGTTCGGGTGCTCCCACCGTGCGGCGGGTGGTCCGGGAGATCCAGTCGCTGCTGCGGTCCGTGGCCGCGGCGGGGGACATCATCGAGGCCGCGGACGCTCTCGCCCCGACCCAGCCGGAGCTGGCAGAGTTCCTCCGGGTGTACGGCGCCGGGCGGACCGCTGAGGCGGTCGCCCACTACGAAGCGCACCAGGGCTGACGGGCAAGGGGCTGACACGGGGCAATGGGTGAGGTCTTCGCCGGCCGGTACGAGCTGATCGATCCGATCGGACGCGGTGGGGTGGGCGCGGTCTGGCGCGCGTGGGACCAGCGGCGGCGGCGCTATGTCGCCGCCAAGGTGCTCCAGCAGAGCGACGCGCACACGCTGCTGCGGTTCGTGCGCGAACAGGCGCTCCGGATCGACCACCCGCACGTCCTGGCTCCGGCGAGCTGGGCCGCGGACGACGACAAGGTGCTGTTCACCATGGAGCTGGTGCGCGGCGGCTCCCTCGCCCATCTCATCGGCGACTACGGACCGCTCCCTCCCCGCTTCGTCTGCACCCTGCTCGACCAGCTGCTCGCGGGCCTCACCGCCGTGCACGCCGAAGGGGTGGTGCACCGCGACATCAAGCCCGCCAACATCCTGCTCGAGGCGACCGGTACCGGGCGCCCGCATCTGCGGCTCTCCGACTTCGGCATCTCGATGCGCAAGGGAGAACCTCGGCTCACGGACACCAACTACGTCGTGGGGACGCCCGGTTACTTCGCTCCCGAGCAAATGCTGGGGGCGGAGCCGGACTTCACCGCGGACCTCTACGCGGTCGGTCTGGTCTCGGTGTTCCTGCTGACCGGCACCAAGCCGGACTCCCAGGCCCTGGTCGAGCGCTTCACCTCCCACGGGGTGCCGAGCGCGCCGGAGGGCGTGCCGGAGCCGCTGTGGCAGGTGCTCGCGGGCCTTCTGCAGCCGGACCCGCAGGCCCGCTTCCGGACGGCGACCGGCGCCCGCAAGGCCCTCACCGCCGCGACCGAGATGCTGCCGGACACCACGCTCGACGAGGAGGCCGTCGAGGTCTTCGACCACATCGGGCCGCTGCCCGCGGGGTTCGGCCCGGAGGGACCCCCCTCCGGGAAGCCGGCCGACGGTGCCGCTCCGGCCGAGGCGTCCGCGTCGATGTCGGCGACCGGCAGCTTCCCGCTCGCGCCACCGGCGCAACCCGCCCCGCAGTCCGTCGCCCCGCAGCACACCGCACCACTGTCCGCAGCCCCGCAGTCCGCAGCTCCGCAGTCCGCTGCCCCACAGCCTCCCGGACCGCTGCCCGAGCAGCCGGGCACTCCACCGACGCCCGACCCCGTTCCGAGCGGCGGGCCGTACTCCCCGGCATCGGCTCACGCTCCGGCCCCGGCCCACGCTCCGGCACCGCACTCCGCTGCGCCATCGCACCCTCATGTGCCGGCGCACGCTCCTCCAGCGGTGCCCGCCCAGCCTCCGGCCACCCCCACCGCTCCGATACCTCGGACCCGGCATCCGGCGACTCCTTCCCCCATGGCGGCCCCGGACGCCTCCGGTGCCTCGGTGTCCGGCGTGCTCGCTCAGCACACTCCCACCCGTCCATACACCGCGGGGAGCCCGCAGGTTCCCGCGCCGGTGCCGGCCTCCTCCGCGGCGTCCCCGGCCCACGCCCCGCAACGCCGACCGGGACCGCCCCCGAAGGTGGCGGTCCCGGTGCTGGCTCTCGCGCTGCTGTGCTTCGCGGTCGGCATCTGGGCGCTGACCACGAGCTGAATCACCAGCCCTGCGGCGGACCGTACGGCGGAGACCCCGGCTGCTGCGGAGACCCCGGCTGCTGCGGTGCTTCCGGCCGGTGCGGTCCCGGCTGCTGGTCCGGCCCGCCCGGCTGCTGAGGACGGGGGAACGACGAGTGCTCCGGATGCGCCTGCGGCTGGTGGTGCGGAGGCGACTGATGGGGGACGGACTGATGGGGGACGTGGGGCTGCTGAGTGCCCGACGGGCCCACCGCTGAGGGCACCGGGTCCGGTGCCCCCGCAGCCGCCCCGGCCGCGCGCCGCCGCGCGGCGAGCGTCCACGCCCCCAGCCCCAGCAGCAGGACCGTTCCGGCGCCGAACCCCGCGACGGCGACGAGCTGCCGGGAGTCGCTCCGCTCGCTCTCGGCGGCCGTCCGTCCCTGCTCGGCCATCTCGCGGTCCTCGTCACTGACCCCGAAGCCCGCCTTGAACGCGTCCCCCCGGTAGCGGGGCGCCGCCTTCGGCTCGCCCTTGACGTCGACACGCAGCGTGAGATCCGCGCCCTTGGGGAAGAACGCCTCGGCCTTCGGATGCAGCGAGACGGCGAGGTAGTACCAGCCCGCGACGCACATCGGCGGGACCCCGGTCTCGGTGCGGAAGCGGTTCCCGTACTCCACCGGCGCGGTGAACAGCGTGGCCGCCGTCTGCTTCCCCTGGTACGCGGCGAAGTTGTCGTCGTCCACCAGCCCGCGCGCCGGGTTGTAGACGGTCAGGCCGAGCGCCTCGGTGATGAAGGGCGCGGAGACGCTCTGCTGTCCTCCCGCGGCGTTCGGCAGTTCCGCGCTCAGGTTCAGCCGTTGACCCCAGTCGACCGGGACCCGGAAGAAGCGGGTCTCCCCCGGCCGGATCCGGTCCTTCCAGATGCCCTTGGCGACCGAGCGGGCGTCGTTGAAGCCCGTTCCGCCCCTGGCGTCCTTCCGGGCCGCGGTGCCGGTGAGCGGTGCGGGGGTCGCCGTGCTCCAACTCCCCGGTTCCTGCCCGGCGGACGCGCCGCCCTTCAGCCCCGGCTCGGACATGTAGCGGATCTCGATCGGCCAGCGGCCCGGATCCGAGGTGGCCTTCCCGCCGCGCTCCACCTTGAGGAAGTAGGGGCCGCGGCGCTGGCACTGGAGAACGTCCGCACCGATCCGCCGGGTGGCGTGGTTGCCCATGGGATAGGCCATGCCGTTCCCGGTGAAACTGACCTCGCCGCTGCCGCATTCGTTGCCGTCGTTGTCCTCCAGCACCACGTCGAGGCTGTCGCTGTAGTCCTCGACCCTGGTTCCGGGCTTCGGCACCGCCACGGCCGAGATGAAGGCGGTGGACGTGGCGTCCAGCGTGACGCTGTAGTACCTGGTCTCACCGCGGCCGATGGTGTCGGTGTAGATGCCGGGCTCGATGCGTTCGGCGTTCGCGCTGCTCGCCGTGCCCTCGACCGCCTCGGCGCCCTCGGCGGTCCGGTACTCCGGGAGCCCCTGCGCACCGTCGGCCACGGCGGTGCCGGGCACCGCGGCCACCGCGCACAGCGCCGCCAGCGCGGCGAGGCACCGCGTCCTCACATCCCGCGTCACCACGAGCCACTCCTCATCGGATCCGTCCTGTTCTTCCTGCGCGCCCGCCCGTAGGCCACCGCCAGGCCGGCGAGGAGCACGACGCCGGTACCGCCCGCGACAGCGGCGATCACCGGCCGGGAGGGCCATCCTCCACCGCCGCCGTCACCGGTGCCGGCCGCGGCGCCGGGATCACCGGCCTTCACCACGGGCGCGCGGTGCTCCGGCCCCGACTTCTCCTCGCCGAGCAGTGCGACGCGCAGGGTGACACCGATCCGCGGATTCTCGGCGATCTCGTTTGCGCCGGCGCCCAACGTCACCGCGAGGTAGAAGTCGCCGCGGTGATGGACGGGGATGACGTTGGGGTGGTTCTCGTAGCGGTTGGTCCAGGCCACCGGCACGGTGCCCATCCGGAGCGCCATGGGCCGCCCCACGTAGATCTCCTGCTGCCCGAACTCCGTGGTGCCTCCGCCCACCGGGTGCCGGGCGGGGGTGTGGACCTCCGTCCTGCCGTAGGAGAACTTCCCGCCGAACCCCCGCACCGTGGGCTCGTTGGCGAACTCCACGTCGTAGCGCAGCTGCTGGTTCCAGCCCACCGGAACCTTGTACCAAAGGGTCTGCGAGGGAAGGATCCTGTCCCGCCAGACTCCCCGGCCGATCGCCCGTGCGTCGTTGAACCCCGTCCCTCCGGTGACGTCCTTCGGGGCGGTGTCCGGCAGGTTGCCGTCCCCGGCAGCCGCCCCGTAGTCCGGCTGCGACTGGGCCGGGGTGACGCCCTTGGCCAACGGCTTCTCGACGTCGAAGGTCAGCTCCAGCGGCCACCGCGCGGAGTCCGACCCCTCGGCGTCCCTGCGCTCGACCGAGAGCCAGTACCGGCCGCTGTCGTCGCACAGGCCGTCGCCGCTCTCGGACGGGACCCGGCTGATCCCCGAAGTGATCGGGGCCGCGCCCTCGTTCTGCCCGAACATCTCGGTCGCGGACGTGCAGACGCTGCCCGACCCCGACTCCACCTGTGCGGTCAGGGCATCGGTCCGGTCCACGGCCGCACCGGGCTGCGGCACTCCGGTGGCGGAGAAGTCCGCGGTGGACTTCCCGTCCAGCTCGACCGCGTAATAGCGCTTCTCGTTCGGACCGATGGTGTCCAGGAACTGCCCCGGCGTGAGCCGGGGAGCCCCGCCGGTGTCCGGGGTGCCGGTGACCTTCCGGCCCGTGAACCGGTAGCCGTCCGCCGACAGCTGTCCCGCGCGCTGGAGTTGCCGGGTGAGGGCCTTCGCGTCGGGTGCGTCGTAGTAACGGCCGTTTCCGGCCCCGGCGATGCACTCGAGCTGCTTGCGCGCCGTGCCGCGCACCTGGAAGCCGATCGCGTCGATCCGCAGGTCGACCCCGCTCCTGCCGAGCTCTTCGGCGACCTCGCACGGCGGCGGGGCCTGACAGTTGTCCTCACCGTCCGAGATCAGCAGGATCGTGCGCTTGCCGATCGCGCCGCCCGGGCGCTCCGGGAGATCGGCGGCGGCCTTGCGCAGCGACAGACCGATGGGGGTGTCGCCCTTGGGCTTCACCGCCCCCACGGCCCGCTTGAGCCCGGCCCGGTCCAGCGGCTCCACCGGCTGCGCCAGCCGGGTGTCGTCGCAGCCCCGGGCCTTGTCGGCGCCGTAGACCCGCAGGCCGGTCGGGTAGTTGTCGGGAAGCGAGTCCACCACCGTGCCGACCGCGCTGCGGGCGGCGGCGATCCGGGTCCTCCCGGATCCGACGTCATCGGCCATCGAGCCCGAGGAGTCGAGCACCATCACCATGCTGCCGCGGCCGTTTCCGGACGTGGTGGCTGCCGTCGCCGTGGTGGCTCCCGCGGCGGCCGGTGGGAGGGAGACCAAGGCCCCCGCCAGCACGACACCCCCCAGCAGACCCCGAGCTGTTCGGCGATGCGGTCGTGCCATGTCGTACGTCCCCTCCACACCCTCTTGAAGTTTTGCTCCTGCAAGGTATTGCTTTGCTTGGGCAAACATCAAGAGTCATGCGCCACGGTCCCGCAACAGCACGAAGCCCCGGCTGCACAGCAGCCGGGGCTTGTCAGGACTTGTCAGCTCACACACCCGAACCTGCGGGCACGGAGTCGGTCGCCTCCGTCCACAGATCCTGCTCGGCGCGATCCGCCTGGATCTGGCGGTACACGAGGAGCCCGCCGATGGCGGCCAGTGCGACCAGGAGAAGCTTCTTCACCGCGCGACCTCGTCTTTCTTTGACGTAGGGGACCTCTGCCGCCCGACTATACACACCGACCGATACCGATCGGTGACCTACACCGGAGCCAACTTCCCGACCCCGCCGACGAATCAGGCCCGGGCGGAGAATTCTCCGTCCGGGCCTGATCACCGCGGTGGGGCTAACAGGACTTGAACCTGTGGCCTCTTCCTTATCAGGGAAGCGCTCTAACCGTCTGAGCTATAGCCCCGCGCTGCACCGAAAGATTAGCGCACGTCGGGCGCAGTCCCAAAATCGGTTACTCGTCCTCCGCCAGCGTCAGCTCCACGCCGCCGACGAAGCCCGCCGACAGGTTGTAGATGAACGCCCCCAGCGTCGCCAGGGCCGTGGCCAGCACGACGTCGATGGCGGCGATGATCGAGGTGAACGTCAGCACCCGCGGCAGCGACAGGAACGACGCCAGATCGAAGCCGCCGCCCTCGCCGGAGCCCGTGGCCTCGCTGATCGTGCTGCCGACCGTGGTGAAGACGCCCATCGCGTCCATGACCATCCAGAGCACCGCGACGGCCACGACCGTGCAGATGCCCAGGGCGATCGAGAGCAGGAAGCTGACCTTCATCACCGACCACGGATCGGCCTTGGCCACCCGCAGCCGCGCCTTGCGGATCCGCGGGGCGGTACGGGCCGCCGCGCCGGTGCGGGGCCGCCGCACCGATGCCTGCCCGGCGCCCTGCTCCTCACCGGCCGGCGCGGGGTAGGCCTGCGGCGGGTGGTACGGCCGGTCGGCCGCGGACCCGGCCTTGGCCTCGGGCTGCGGGAGCACCTTCCCGGACTGCGTCGTCCCGGATTGGGTCTTCCCGGACCGGTCCGGTGCCGACTGAGCCTGCGCCACCGCCTCCGGCTGCGCGGCGGTCTCCGGCTGGGCGCGGAGCGGGCGGGTGTCCGTCGTCGTGCCGCCGCCCTGGGAGCTCTTCTCCCGGGCGCCGTCCCGCACGGACGCCGCCGCGGCGTCCGCGGAAGCACCACGGGCGCCGTCCGACGCGGTCGCGGACTCCGAGGAGGCTTTTTCCCCGGCTGTCGGACCGCCCGAACCGGCGCCCGTGGCTTTACTCACGACTTACTCCTCGTGCTCGTCAGCCGGGGCCTCGATGCCCTCGGCCGCCTCCGGCGCGGCGCCCTCGACTGCGTCGGCGATCTCCTCGACCTCTTCAGCCACGCGACCGGCCTCGGCGTTCCGGGCGATACCGACCACGGCATCGCGCTTGCCCAGGTTGATCAGTTGGACACCCATGGTGTCACGGCCCGTTTCCCTGACTTCGCTGACCCGGGTACGGATCACGCCGCCGCTGAGCGTGATGGCGAGGATCTCGTCGCTTTCCTCGACCACCAGCGCCCCGACCAGCGAACCCCGGTCCTCCACGATCTTGGCGGCCTTGATGCCGAGGCCACCGCGACCCTGGACGCGGTAGTCGTCGACGTCGGTCCGCTTCGCGTATCCGCCGTCGGTGGCGGTGAAGACGAACGTACCCGGCCGGACGACATTCATCGAGAGCAGTTCGTCGTCCTCGCGGAAACTCATGCCCTTCACGCCCGAGGTGGCACGCCCCATCGGGCGCAGCGCGTCGTCCGTCGCCGTGAACCGGATCGACTGCGCCTTCTTGCTGACCAGCAGCAGATCGTCCTCCGAGGAGACCAGCTCCGCGCCGATCAGCTCGTCCTCGCGGCCGTCGTCCATCTCCCGGAGGTTGATCGCGATGACGCCGCCCGAGCGGGGCGAGTCGTAGTCCTTCAGCGGGGTCTTCTTCACCAGGCCGGACTTGGTGGCCAGCACCAGGTACGGCACGGCCTCGTAGTCCCGGATCGCCAGGATCTCGGCGATCTGCTCGTCCGGCTGGAAGGCCAGCAGGTTCGCCACGTGCTGCCCGCGGGCGTCCCGGCCGGCATCCGGCAGCTCGTAGGCCTTCGCCCGGTACACCCGGCCCTTGTTGGTGAAGAACAGCAGCCAGTGGTGGGTGGTCGAGACGAAGAAGTGGTCGACGATGTCGTCCTGCTTCAGCTTGGTCCCGCGCACGCCCTTGCCGCCGCGCTTCTGCGACCGGTAGTCCTCGGTCTTGGTGCGCTTCACATAGCCGCCACGGGTGATCGTGACGACGATGTCCTCCTCGGCGATCAGGTCCTCGATGGACATGTCGCCCTCGAACGGCACCAGCTTGCTGCGCCGGTCGTCGCCGAACTTGTCGACGATCGCGGCGAGCTCCTCGCTGATGATCTGCCGCTGCCGCTCCGGCGAGGCCAGGATCGCGTTGTACTCGTTGATCTTCGTCTGCAGCTCGTCGTGCTCCTGCACGATCTTCTGCCGCTCCAGGGCGGCCAGCCGGCGCAGCTGCATCTCCAGGATCGCGTTGGCCTGGATCTCGTCGATCTCCAGCAGGCCCATCAGGCCCCCGCGCGCGACGTCGACCGTCTCACTGCGCCGGATCAGCGCGATGACCTCGTCGATGGCGTCCAGCGCCTTGAGCAGACCGCGCAGGATGTGCGCCCGCTCCTCGGCCTTCTTCAGCCGGAACTTGGTGCGGCGGACGATGACCTCGACCTGGTGCGTCACCCAGTGCCGGATGAACGCGTCCAGCGAGAGCGTGCGCGGCACACCGTCGACCAGCGCCAGCATGTTGGCGCCGAAGTTCGTCTGCAGGTCGGTGTGCTTGTAGAGGTTGTTGAGGACCACCTTGGCGACGGCGTCCCGGCGCAGCACGATGACCAGCCGCTGGCCCGTCCGCGACGAGGTCTCGTCCCGGACGTCCGCGATCCCGCCGATCCTGCCGTCCTTCACCAGGTCGGCGATTTTCTGCGCGAGGTTGTCCGGGTTCACCTGGTACGGCAGCTCGGTGACGACCAGGCACTGCCGGCCCTGGATCTCCTCGACCTCGACCACCGCGCGCATGGTGATCGAGCCGCGCCCGGTCCGGTACGCCTCCTCGATGCCCTTGCGGCCGACGACCAGCGCACCGGTCGGGAAATCCGGGCCCTTGATCCGCTCGATCAGGGCGTCCAGCAGCTCCTCGTGGGTGGCCTCGGGGTGCTCCAGCGCCCACTGCGCACCGGCCGCCACCTCCCGCAGGTTGTGCGGCGGGATGTTGGTGGCCATACCGACGGCGATACCGGCCGAGCCGTTGATCAGCAGGTTCGGGAAGCGGGCCGGCAGAACCGTCGGCTCCTGGTTCCGGCCGTCGTAGTTGTCCTGGAAGTCGACGGTGTTCTCGTCGATGTCCCGGAGCATCTCCATGGACAGCGGCGCCATCTTGCACTCGGTGTACCGCATGGCGGCCGCCGGGTCGTTGCCCGGGGAACCGAAGTTGCCGTTGGAGTCCACCAGCGGCATGCGCATGGACCAGGTCTGCGCCAGGCGCACCAGGGCGTCGTAGATCGAGGAGTCGCCGTGCGGGTGGTAGGTACCCATGACGTCGCCCACGACGCGGGCGCACTTGTAGAAGCCCCGCTCGGGCCGGTAGCCGCCGTCGTACATCGCGTACAGGACGCGGCGGTGCACCGGCTTGAGGCCGTCACGGACGTCGGGCAGCGCTCGCGACACGATGACGGACATCGCGTAGTCGAGGTAGCTGCGCTGCATCTCCGTCTCGAGCCCGACGGGCTCGACGCGCATGCCCACGCCCTCGATGGCGGCGGGCAGGCCCTCCGGCGTGACGGTCTCGGGAAGATCGGGGGTGTCTGGGGTGTCGTCGGCCATGGCTGGTCGAAGTCCTTTCGAGGTGCGGCGTAACGGGCCGACTCAGATGTCGAGGAAGCGGACGTCCTTGGCGTTGCGCTGGATGAACGAGCGCCGCGCTTCGACGTCCTCACCCATCAGCACCGAGAACAGGTCGTCGGCCTGGGCGGCGTCGTCCAGGCTGACCTGGCCGAGGACACGGTGGTCGGTGTCCATCGTGGTGATGCGCAGCTCCTCCGCGTTCATCTCACCGAGACCCTTGAAGCGCTGGACGGAGTCGTCCTTGATGCGCTTGCCGTTCCGCCGGCCCATCTCGATCAGGGCGTTGCGCTCACGGTCCGAGTACGCGTACTCGAAGTCGTCACGCCCCCACTTGATCTTGTAGAGCGGCGGGCGGGAGAGGTAGACGTGTCCCGCCTCGACCAGCGGCCGCATGAAGCGGAAGAGGAAGGTCAGCAGCAGGGTGTTGATGTGCTGGCCGTCCACATCGGCGTCCGCCATCAGAATGATCTTGTGGTAGCGGAGCTTGTCGATGTCGAAGTCCTCGTGGACCCCGGTGCCGAAGGCCGAGATCAGCGCCTGGACCTCCTGGTTCTGGAGGATCTTGTCGACGCGGGCCTTCTCGACGTTCAGGATCTTGCCGCGGATCGGCAGGATGGCCTGGTACTGCGGGTTCCGGCCGGACTTGGCCGAGCCGCCGGCGGAGTCGCCCTCGACGATGAAGATCTCGCACTTCGTCGGGTCGTTGGACTGGCAGTCGCTGAGCTTGCCCGGCAGCGACGCGCTCTCCAGCAGCCCCTTCCGGCGGGTCAGGTCGCGCGCCTTGCGGGCGGCGACCCGCGCCGTGGCGGCCTGGATGCCCTTGCGGATGATGTCCGCGGCCTCGTTGGGGTTGCGGTCCAGCCAGTCGGTCAGATGCTCGTGGACGATCTTCTGGACGAAGGTCTTCGCCTCCGTGTTGCCCAGCTTCGTCTTCGTCTGCCCCTCGAACTGCGGCTCACCGAGCTTGACCGAGATGATCGCGGTCAGGCCCTCGCGGATGTCCTCACCGGTGAGGTTGTCGTCGCGCTCCCGCAGCAGCTTCTTGTCGCGCGCGTAGCGGTTGATGAGACCGGTCAGCGCCGCGCGGAAGCCCTCCTCGTGCGTACCGCCCTCGTGGGTGTGGATGGTGTTGGCGAAGCTGTAGACACCCTCGCTGTACTGCGAGTTCCACTGCATCGCGATCTCCACCGAGAGCATCCGCTCCGTGTCCTCGGCGTCGATGTCGATCACCGTGGGGTGGATCAGGTCGCCCTTGCGGGAGTTCAGGTACTTCACGAAGTCGACGATGCCGCCCTCGTAGTAGTACCGGACGGAGAGCGGGTTGCCCTCCTCGTCGACGTGGTCGGGGCGCTCGTCCCGCAGCGAGATGGTGAGGCCCTTGTTCAGGAACGCCATCTCCTGGAAGCGCCGGGCCAGCGTCTCGAAGGAGTAGTCGGTGGTCTCGAAGATGTCCGGGTCGGCCCAGAAGGTGACCGAGGTGCCCGTGATGTCGACCGGCTCGTTCTTCGCCAGCGGGGCCGTCGGTACACCCAGCTTGTAGTCCTGGGTCCACCGGAAGCCGTCCCGCCGGACCTCGACCGAGACCTTGCTCGACAGGGCGTTCACCACGGAGACACCGACGCCGTGCAGACCGCCGGAGACCGCGTAGCCGCCGCCGCCGAACTTGCCGCCGGCGTGCAGCACCGTCAGCACGACCTCGACCGCCGGCTTCCCCTCGGAGGGAACGATGTCGACGGGGATGCCGCGGCCGTTGTCCACGACGCGGACGCCGCCGTCCGGCAGGATCGTCACGTCGATGGTGTCGGCGTGCCCGGCCAGGGCCTCGTCGACGGAGTTGTCGACGACCTCGTACACCAGGTGGTGCAGACCCCGCTCACCGGTCGAGCCGATGTACATGCCGGGTCGCTTACGGACCGCGTCCAGACCCTCGAGGACCGTGATGGCGCTGGCGTCGTACGCCTTGCCGGTCGCCGACCCGTCGCCGGAGCTCGCGACGGCTCCGTCGGGGCTGGAAGCGGTGTTGTTCTCGTTGGGGTTGCCGGAATCGGCCACGAAGCGCCCTTTCTGGCACAGCACAAGCCGTCTCCGGGGCATGCAGGAGCGGCTGCGTCGTTCGACTTGTTCCGCGAGTGGGCGGGATTGCTCTCTAGTCTACCGGTAGCGCTGACATGAATGGGGGTTTGCGGGCGCCTGAGTCCGCATGTGCCGCCCTGAACCTCCATCCGCCGACTCCCCATATGCGGGCCAGGGCTCCAAGAGGCTCACGGCGGCGCTCAGCGCTTCCGAGTGTCAACCCTTCGCTACGGTGAGGGACACCTCTTCCGCGACCCTCCGTCCCAAGGGCCTCACCCGTAGGTGTCACCCGGTCCGCGGCTGCCCGGGGAGCGCAGCGGACCGAAGCGACGGGGCGGCCCGCCGGGGCCCAGCACCTTGATCATTTTCACGGTGCCCTGCCCGAGGTCCGCGTTGAGGCGGGCCACCAGCTGCGGGGCCAGCAGCCGGAGCTGCGTCGCCCAGGCCGTCGAGTCGCACTGCACGGTCAGCACCCGCGCGTCCTCGTCGTACCGCTGCGGCTCGCAGTGCTGCGCCACCTCCGGGCCCACCATCTGCGGCCAGCGGCCCATCACCCCGCCGACCGCGGCCGGAGCCTCCCAGCCGCGCTCGGTGATCAGACGGTTGATCGCGGCGCCCAGCGGCAGCGGATCCCGGCCGTCCGCGCGGGCACCGGACCGCAGCCCGCCGCGCCGCGCCTGCTTCTTCTGCTGCGCCGCCGCGCCACGGGCCCTGGCCTGCTCCTTCGCCGCACGCAGCGCGACCCGGGCGAGATCGACGCCCGACGGCTCCGCTCCGGGGGACTTCTCCGGGGGGCGGGACTCCGCCATCACGCGCCCACCTTCTCGACGGTGCCGCCGGACACCGCGTAGCGGGCCCCGGCCAGCAGCGCCGGCACGTCCTCCGCCACCGCCGCGGTGACCAGCACCTGCTCACCCGGCGCCACCAGCTCGGCGAGCCGCTCCCGGCGCCTGGCGTCCAGTTCCGCGAAGACGTCGTCCAGGACGAGCACCGGTTCACCGGACCGGCGCGTCCCCTCCGGCACGGACGGATCCGCGCTGCCGGGGCTCTCGGCACGCAGCAGGTCGTACGAGGCCAGGCGCAGCGCGAGCGCGTACGACCAGGACTCGCCGTGGCTCGCGTAGCCCTTGGCCGGGAGCCGGCCGAGCTTGAGGACCAGATCGTCGCGGTGCGGGCCGACGAGCGTCACTCCGCGCTCGATCTCCTGCTTCCGGGCGTCGCCGAGCGCGGCCAGCAGCAGCTGGTACAGCTCCTCCCGGGTGCCCGCATCCGCCGCGCCCTCGCCGGCCGGGCCGCGGTACTCGAGCGCGACCGGGCCGCCGCCGGGTGCCAGTTGCTCGTACGCCTTGTCGGCGAGCGGCTGCAGGGCCGTGATCAGGTCCAGCCGCTGCGCCAGCAGCTCGGCACCGGCCCGGGCCAGATGCTGGTCCCAGACGTCGAGGGTGGACAGGTCGAGCGACCGCCCGCCGTGCCGCCGGGCCATCGCCGCGCTCTTCAGCAGGGTGTTCCGCTGCTTGAGGACCCGGTCGTAGTCGGAGCGCACGCCCGCCATCCGCGGCGAGCGGGCGGTGATCAGCTCGTCGAGGAAGCGGCGCCGCTCACCCGGGTCGCCCTTGACCAGCGCCAGGTCCTCCGGGGCGAAGAGGACCGAGCGCACGATGCCGACCACGTCACGCGGCCTGACCTGCGACGACCGGTTGATCCTGGCCCGGTTCGCGCGGCCCGGGTTCAGCTCCAGCTCGATCAGCTGCTGGCGGTCGTCCTGGACGACCGCCGCCCGGAGGATCGCCCGCTCGGCACCGGCCCGCACCAGCGGGGCGTCCGAGGACACCCGGTGGCTGCCCAGCGTCGCGAGATAGCCGACCGCCTCGACCAGGTTGGTCTTGCCCTGCCCGTTGGGGCCCACGAAGGCCGTGACGCCCGGGTCGAGCGGGACCTCGACCCGGGCGTACGAGCGGAAGTCGGCGAGCGACAGGTGCGATACGTACATGACGCGCTGCGGCTGCGGACGCCGCCGGCCTCCCTTGAGCTGTGTGACGGTGGCGGCCGGGGAGACCTCCCCGGCCCCGGATCAGACCGACTCGACCGCGTGGCCGCCGAACTGGTTGCGCAGCGCGGCGATCATCTTCATCTGCGGGGAGTCGTCCTGACGGGACGCGAAGCGAGCGAAGAGCGACGCCGTGATCGCGGGCAGCGGCACCGCGTGGTCGATGGCCGCCTCGACGGTCCAGCGGCCCTCACCGGAGTCCGCCGCGTAGCCGCGCAGCTTCTGCAGGTGCTCGTCCTCGTCCAGGGCGTTGACCGCCAGGTCGAGCAGCCAGGAACGGATGACGGTCCCCTCCTGCCAGCTGCGGAAGACCTCGCGGACGTCGGTGACGGAGTCGACGGCCTCCAGCAGCTCCCAGCCCTCGGCGTAGGCCTGCATCATCGCGTACTCGATGCCGTTGTGGACCATCTTCGCGAAGTGCCCGGCACCGACCTTGCCGGCGTGCACCGAGCCGAACTCGCCCTCCGGCTTGAGGGCGTCGAAGACCGGCTGGACCTTCGCCACGTCCTCGGCGTCGCCGCCGTACATCAGGGCGTAGCCGTTCTCCAGGCCCCAGACGCCGCCGGAGACACCGCAGTCCACGAAGCCGATGCCGCGGTGGGCCAGCTGCTCCGCGTGCTTCTCGTCGTCGGTCCAGCGGGAGTTCCCGCCGTCGACGACGACGTCGCCGGGCGAGAGGAGCTCGGCCAGCTCGTCGATGGTGGTCTGGGTGGCGATTCCGGCCGGGACCATGACCCACACCACCCGCGGGCCCTTGAGCTTGCCCACCAGCTCCTCGAGGCTGTGGACATCCGCGAGGTCCGGGTTGCGGTCGTATCCGATGACGGTGTGGCCTGCCTGGCGGATGCGCTCGCGCATGTTGCCGCCCATTTTGCCGAGACCGATCAGACCGAGCTCCATCAGTGCCCCTTCATAGCGTTGCGTACCTGCGGTCGAGCCTACGCCCGGTCACCGGTGCTCACCTGTGGGCTCGGCCGCTCAGCCGACCGCCCCGGGGCGATGCCTCCGCACCGACCGACGCCCGTGACGTTTCGGCAGGTGGGAGGCTCGGTGGCGGCCGGCGACAGCCGTGGCTCAGCCGCTCAGCCGCACCGGCATGATCAGGTACTTGTACGCGTCGTCCGCCTCGGCGTCCACGGCGGGCTTGCCGCTCAGCAGGGCCGGCTTGGTGGACGTGGTGAAGGACAGCTGGGCCACCGGGGAGTCGATGGCGCTGAGGCCCTCGAGGAGGAAGCCCGGGTTGAAGGCGATGGAGATGTCGTCGCCGTCGAGCTGGCAGTCGACACGCTCCACAGCCTGTGCGTCGTCGCTCGAGCCGGCTTCCAGGATCAGCACACCCTGCTCGAAGCTCAGCCGGACCGGGGTGTTCCGCTCCGCGACCAGCGCCACACGCTTGACCGCGTCCACGAACGGGGCGGTCTCGATCACCGCGACCGAGTTGAACTCGGTCGGGAAGAGCGTCCGGTACTTCGGCAGGTCGCCCTCGAGCAGCCGGGTGGTGGTACGGCGCCCGGCGCCCTCGAAGCCGATCAGGCCCTCGCCCGCGCCGGAGCCGGCCAGGGCGATGCTCACGGTGTCACCGCTGGTCAGCGACTTGGCGGTGTCGAGGAGCGTCTTGGCGGGCACCAGGGCGACGGCGGAGACGTCCGGCGTCTCGGGCTTCCACAGGAACTCGCGGACGGCGAAACGGTAGCGGTCGGTGGCGGCCAGCGTGACGGTGTCGCCCTCGATCTCGACCCGCACACCGGTGAGCACGGGCAGCGTGTCGTCACGGCCGGCGGCGATGGCGACCTGGGCGGCGGCCGCGGCGAAGACGTCACCGGGGACGGTGCCGGTGGCGGTCGGCATCTGCGGCAGCGCCGGGTACTCCTCCACCGGCAGGGTGTGCAGGGTGAAGCGGGAGGAACCGCAGACCACGGTCACCCGCACCCCGTCCGTGGAGATCTCCACGGGCCGGTTGGGAAGGGCGCGGCAGATGTCGGCCAGCAGCCGGCCGGAGACGAGGACGGTGCCGTCCTCCTCCACGTCCGCGTCGACGGAGACCCGGGCCGACACCTCGTAGTCGAAGCCGGAGAGGCTCAGGGAGCTCTCCTCCGCCTTCAGCAGCAGGCCCGCGAGGACGGGCACCGGCGGACGGGCCGGGAGGCTGCGGGCTGCCCAGGCCACCGCCTCCGCGAGTACATCGCGTTCCACCCGGATCTTCACCGGAACCGCCTCCTGCTGTTGCTCACTCGCCCTGCTGGCCTTCTTCGTCGTCGGCACCGGATCCTCCGGCCGGAGGCAGCGCCGATGCCGGAGACCAGTCTGACGCACGCCACGGACAGTCGGTGCGGCTCGGGGTCAAGTCGTTGCGAGGGGTCCCGGTCGCTCCGGGGCCGAGTTGTGCACAGGACCCGTTTCCGGAGGAGTTTCCCGCTAGATCTACGTGGTCGTAGTAGTAGGCCTTGTGGAAACCGTGGATAACCGTGTCTGCCCAGGTCAGAGCTGAAATTTTGTCCACTGCCCCTGTGGGCGCAGCCCGTGGACAACCGGGCATGTCTGTGGACGCGGGAAAGTTCTGCACACGCGGTGCACAGCCTGCACCCGGTTCTCCCCAGCGGCGTCCCCAGGTTTACCCAGGTTCTCCCCAGCCCAACCGGCCTCGTTGGTGTGACGCCTTTCACTCGGCCCGGTGAGAGCGGGTGTTGCGTTGCCGAACAGTGGACAACGGTGTGGAAAGGCTGTGCACAAGTGGCCTCTCCCTGTGGGCGGCCGGTGGACAACGGAGCGGGCCCGCTGTGGGCACTCTCGTCATCCACAGTCTGTGGAATCCGGTTGACCACAAATCCACACCCCGCTGACCTCCCAGGATGCTCTGTCACCGCAGCCGGTTGTGGACGCGATCTGGACAACTCCCCAGTCCCCAGGGTGTGGAAGGGGCCTGGGCCGCTGTCTTGTGGAGAAGCCGCCCGACCGGGCACGGATTCGAACAGCCCTGGCCGCCCCGACGACGAAGGGCGCCCCGGGGAATCGTCCCCGGGGCGCCCTTCAGGTGTGCTCGGACCGGCTTACGCGCCCGTTCTCAGCCGTTCTTGATGCGGTTCGTGAGCTCGGTGACCTGGTTGTAGATGGAGCGCCGCTCGGCCATCAGCGCGCGGATCTTCCGGTCCGCGTGCATCACGGTCGTGTGGTCGCGGCCGCCGAACTGCGCACCGATCTTCGGCAGCGACAGATCCGTCAGCTCCCGGCACAGGTACATGGCGATCTGCCGCGCGGTCACCAGCACCCGGCTGCGGGAGGAGCCGCAGAGATCGTCCACGGTCAGCCCGAAGTACTGCGCGGTCTCGGCCATGATGGCCGTGGCCGTGATCTCGGGAGCCGCGTCCTCGCCGCCGGGGATCAGATCCTTCAGCACGATCTCGGTGAGCCCCAGGTCCACCGGCTGCCGGTTCAGGCTCGCGAACGCCGTGACCCGGATCAGCGCGCCCTCCAGCTCACGGATGTTCCGCGAGATCCGGGAGGCGATGAACTCCAGCACCTCGGGCGGTGCGTTGAGCTGCTCCTGCACCGCCTTCTTGCGGAGGATCGCGATCCGGGTCTCCAGCTCGGGCGGCTGGACGTCGGTGATCAGCCCCCACTCGAAGCGGTTCCGGAGCCGGTCCTCCAGGGTGACCAGCTGCTTCGGCGGCCGGTCCGAGGAGAGCACGATCTGCTTGTTGGCGTTGTGCAGCGTGTTGAAGGTGTGGAAGAACTCCTCCTGCGTCGACTCCTTGCTCGCCAGGAACTGGATGTCGTCGACGAGCAGGATGTCCATGTCCCGGTACCGCTTGCGGAACGCGTCCGCCTTGCCGTCGCGGATGGAGTTGATGAACTCGTTGGTGAACTCCTCGGAGCTCACGTACCGCACCCGCGTCCCGGGGTAGAGGCTGCGCGCGTAGTGCCCGATCGCGTGGAGCAGGTGGGTCTTGCCCAGGCCGGACTCGCCGTAGATGAAGAGCGGGTTGTACGCCTTGGCCGGGGCCTCGGCGACCGCCACCGCCGCGGCGTGCGCGAAGCGGTTGGAGGCACCGATGACGAAGGTGTCGAAGAGGTACTTCGGGTTCAGGCGGGCGGTCGGCTCACCGGGGCCGGTGGCCGGCGCGGGCTGCGCGGCGAGCGGCCCCGGGGCACCGCTGGGCGCGGGCGGCCCGCCGTGGGAGCGGCCGTGCCCCCCCTGCTCCGGGATCTCGCGGCGCAGCGGCTCGTACGGCCGCTCCTGCTGCGGTTCGTAACCCCGCTCCTGCTGCCCGTCGTAGGGCCGGTCCTGCTGCGGCGCGGTGCGCGGCGAGGCGTACGGGTCGTGCTCGGGGAAGCCGCCGAGACGCTGCTGCTGCCAGCCGTAGTCGTCGCGCGGAGCGTGGCCGCCCATACCGGAGCCCCGCGGCCAGGCACCCGGTTCGGGGCGGCTCTGCTGGTACTCGGGGTACGCGGGGCGGGCGGTCGGCAGCGGCTCGGAGCTCCGGCCGTAAGGAGGGGCATACCCCTCGTAACCGTCGTAGCCGTCGCGGCCGGGCTCCTGGTGCGGGGGCTGGTGCCGCGGGGGCTCGTCGTACCGCTGGAGTTCCGGCCGCTGAGGGTCCGGCCGCTGAGGTTCCTGCCTCTGGAGGTCCGGAATCTGCGGAGCGGGGGGTTCCTCGGCCGCGCTCACCGTGATCGCCAGGCGGACCGTCTGGTTGCACTCGCGGCTCAGCGCGTCGCTGATCAGCGGGGAGAGCCGGCCTTCGAGAACACCCTTGGCGTACTCGTTGGGCACGGCGAGCACCGCGGTGCCGGCGACCAGGACCAGGGGCTGGCAGTCCTTGAGCCAGCGCTGGTCCTTCGCTTCGATGCCCTGCCCCTCTCCGAGGAGCTGGTCGAGCACGCGTGGCCACACTGCGGCAAGATCGGCAGGTACGTCAGCCACAGGGCACGCTCTCTCACTCGCTGGGTGGGGGGTGGCGCCGACGGGTCCCACGAATGTGTGGTTCTCGGGACGGGCGGGAAGGAAACGGAGTTGGGCCACGGTAGTCAGGGCGGCGTGCGCGGTTCAAGTCGTTGTCCACAGGGTGTGTACAAATGTGCCATGCCGGAGCGGGGTCCCCTACCCTGGCCCATGAAGAAGCGGCTTTCCGTATCACCGGGACGCCACCGGTTTGACCGGATGGCGTAGCCGCGCGTACCGTGACCAGGTCGAGTTGTCGATGGCTGCTGCCGCCTGCCTCCGATGGGCAAAGATCACGAAATTGTGGTCATGAAGCGGTGCACTCGGGCGTATTGCGAGCTACTCGTGGGCGCACGGTGACAGCCAGGCGATATCCCGCCATCACCCGATTCATTTCTGGAGCCCCCGAGTGAGCAAGCGCACCTTCCAGCCGAACAACCGTCGCCGCGCGAAGACCCATGGCTTCCGGCTGCGTATGCGTACCCGTGCCGGCCGTGCGATTCTCGCGACTCGCCGTGGCAAGGGTCGCGCGCGCCTGTCCGCCTGATCGGAACAGGCCCGGTCCGTGCTGCCTTCCGAGAATCGGCTGAGGCGGCGTGAGGACTTTGCGACCGCGGTTCGCCGAGGACGCAGGGCGGGGCGACCCCACCTTGTTGTCCATTTTCGAAGCGCCACCTCCTCGATACGAGGAGGCACGGACCCGCATGCGTCTGGGGAGAACGCTACCCCGGCGCGTGCGGGTTTCGTCGTGAGCAAGGCTGTCGGCGGCGCGGTCGTCCGCAACCTGGTGAAACGGCGGCTGCGTCACCTGATGCGTGACCGGCTCCCCCTGCTCCCCGCAGGTAGCCTGGTTGTGGTACGGGCGCTGCCCGGTGCCGGTGAGGCGGACCACCACCAGTTGGCCCGCGACCTCGACGCCGCGCTGCAGCGCCTGGTGGGTGGGGCCACCCATGGCGAAGCCGAGGGGAGGGCGCCGCGATGAAATACCCGCTGCTGTGGTTGATCAAGCTGTACCAGTGGACCATCAGCCCGATGCTCGGGCCGGTCTGCAAGTACTACCCGTCGTGTTCGCACTACGGCTACCAGGCCATCGACGCACACGGCGCGGTCAAAGGGACGGCGCTGACCGCCTGGCGCATTCTGCGTTGCAACCCGTGGTCGCTCGGTGGCGTCGACCACGTTCCTCCCCGGAAGCATCCGGTCTGGCACCAACGGCTGAGGAGCCGGTGGAGCGGTCGTTCCTCCGGAACGCCCGCGGGCCAGGCCGAGACTCAGCCCAACGCCCAAGGAGTCTGATTCGTGGACACGATCCTCGGTCCTCTCTATACCGCAGTTTCCTGGATCATCGTCCAGTTCCACTCGCTGTACAGCCTTGTCTTCGACAAGGACAGTGGGATGGCCTGGGGTCTGTCCATCGTCTCCCTGGTGGTGCTGATCCGCATCTGCCTGATCCCGCTCTTCGTGAAGCAGATCAAGGCGACGCGGAACATGCAGGTGCTCCAGCCGAAGATGAAGGCGATCCAGGAGCGCTACAAGAACGACAAACAGCGCCAGTCCGAAGAGATGATGAAGCTCTACAAGGAGTCGGGCACCAACCCGCTCTCGAGCTGTCTCCCGATTCTGGCGCAGTCGCCCTTCTTCATCTCGCTGTACCAGGTCCTGAACCACATCGCCAACGACAAGCCCGTCGGCGTCATGGGCCAGGGCCTCGTCGACAGCGCCCGGAGCGCGAAGATCTTCGGCGCTCCCATCGCCTCCAAGTTCCTGGACAGCACGGACAAGATCGAGTCCCTGGGCGCCACGCTGGTCGATGTGCGGGTCGTCACGGTCATCATGATCGTGCTGATGTCGGCGTCGCAGTTCTACACCCAGCGCCAGCTGATGACGAAGAACGTCGACATGACGGTGAAGACGCCGTTCATGCAGCAGCAGAAGATGCTGATGTACGTCTTCCCCATCATGTTCGCCGTCTTCGGCATCAACTTCCCGGTCGGTGTCCTCGTCTACTGGCTGACCACCAACGTGTGGACCATGGGCCAGCAGATGTTCGTCATCCGCCGGAACCCGACTCCCGGCAGCGTCGCGTTCAAGGAGCGCCAGGAGCGGCTGCGGGCGAAGGGCAAGCTCAAGGAGGACCCCGCCGAGGTCGAGGCCAAGAAGGCTGCCGAAACCGCTCGGGCCACGCGGCAGCAGCCGAAGCGCCAGAGCAAGGCGAAGCGGCACACCGCTGGTGCGACGCCGCAGGCGGGCAAGGGGACGGACGCGGACTCCGCTTCGTCGGCCGACAAGCCGTCGCTCCAGAAGAAGGAGCAGTCGCAGGACGCCGGCGGCCCGAAGCCTGCCGGTGGCACCTCCCGTAATGCGAAGTCCGGGCAGCGCAAGGGCCAGCAGCGGCCCAAGCACCCGTCCAAGAAGTAAGGAGACCGTCCGGTGACGGAAGGCACGACCAGCCCCTCGCCCTCGGTGGAGGCGACCGACGCCGCCGAGGGCGGCGACACCCTGACCCGTCTGGAGCAGGAAGGGGAGATCGCGGCCGACTACCTCGAGGGGCTGCTCGACATCGCGGATCTCGACGGGGACATCGACATGGATGTCGAGGCCGACCGGGCCGCAGTCTCGATCATCAGCGACTCGACCAGCCGCGACCTGCAGAAGCTGGTGGGCCGCGATGGAGAGGTGCTGGAGGCACTCCAGGAGCTGACCCGGCTCGCGGTGCACCGCGAGACCGGCGACCGCAGCCGCCTGATGCTGGACATCTCCGGATTCCGGGCCCGGAAGCGTGAGGAGCTCGCGGAGCTGGGCGCCAAGGCCGCCGAGGAGGCGAAGGGCAGCGGTGAGCCGGTGAAGCTGAAGCCGATGACGCCCTTCGAGCGCAAGGTGGTCCACGACGCGGTGGCGGCAGCGGGGCTGCGCAGCGAATCGGAGGGCGAGGAGCCCCAGCGCTGCGTCGTGGTGCTCCCGGCCTGACCGACCGGTCCCCGAGTACTCCTGGCCCCGCCTGTTCCGCAGGCGGGGCCGTCTTTTGTCAGCCTGAACATCAGCATGCACAGCGTGTACGGAAGGACGGTCCCCGTGATGGAGGAAACGGAGCTCCCACCGGCCCCGCAGGAGGCAAGGGCGGTATTCGGTGAGCGCCTTCCGGAAGCGGTGCGCTATGCCGAGCTGCTCGCCGACGCGGGTGTCCGACGCGGGCTCATCGGCCCCCGTGAGGTCCCGCGGCTGTGGGAGCGGCATCTGCTCAACTGCGCGGTGCTGTCCGAGGCCGTTCCCGAGGGGGTCACGGTGTGCGATGTGGGCTCGGGGGCCGGGTTGCCCGGCATCCCGCTGGCCCTGGTCCGCCCGGATCTGCGGATCACCCTGCTGGAGCCGCTGCTGCGGCGCACCACCTTCCTGCAGGAAGTGGTGGAGCTGCTGGGCCTGGACCATGTGACCGTGGTGCGGGGCCGTGCGGAGGAAGTGCTGGGAAAGCTGCCGCCGGTGCATGTGGTCACAGCGCGCGCCGTCGCCCCGCTCGACCGGCTGGCCGGCTGGGGTGTCCCGCTGCTGCGCCCCTACGGAGAGATGCTCGCGCTCAAGGGCGACACGGCCGAGGAGGAGCTGAAGGGCGCCCGTGCCGCGCTGAGCAAGCTCGGAGTGGTGAAGACATCGGTGCTGCACGTCGGGGAAGGCTTGGTGAACCCGCCTTCCACGGTGGTGCGCGCCGAGGTCGGGGAGAGCCCCGGTGGTGTGCGCTTCGCGGCCAAGCGAGCCAAGGCGGCCCGGACGGGACGGGCGAGGCGTCGCCGGTCGTAGCCCCAATGCTCCATACAAGCTGCCAAAACTACACAAATCGGAGTGTCGTGACCCGGTAAGGCGTGTGCCCATGCAAGGTGTTTCACGTGAAACGTCGCTCCCTGTTGCATGGAATCATCAGCCGTGGCCGTGCGGCTGCCTCGCCGCGCGACCGTAGAGCCGCTATCTCTGTGGATTCATCCACAGGAGGACGGGCCTCGCTGGTTCACGACCCCGAAAGCATGGCAGGCTCTGTTCATTGCGAGCCTGTAGTCGAGGAGAGTGAATCCTTGCGGTCCGACGCCAACATCGCGGGACCGATGACCGATCCGGTCCCCGGCCCCCGCACCGAATCGGTGGGGGAAGACGTTTCACGTGAAACGCCAGCTCCCATGGACGACACCCCCATCGGCCGTGCCGCCCAGCTGGCGGTGGAAGCGATCGGCCGCGCCGGTGAGGGGCTGCCACGCCCCGAGCAGACGCGGGTGATGGTCGTGGCCAACCAGAAGGGCGGGGTCGGGAAGACCACGACCACGGTCAATCTCGCCGCGTCCCTCGCGCTGCACGGTGCCCGGGTCCTGGTGATCGACCTCGACCCTCAGGGCAACGCCTCGACGGCTCTCGGTATCGACCACCATGCCGAGGTTCCGTCGATCTATGACGTGCTGGTGGAGAGCAAGCCGCTCTCCGACGTCGTGCAGCCGGTTCCGGACGTCGAGGGACTGTTCTGCGCTCCGGCCACCATCGACCTCGCCGGCGCGGAGATCGAGCTCGTCTCCCTGGTGGCGCGGGAGAGCCGGCTGCAGCGTGCGATCCAGTCGTACGAGCAGCCTTTGGACTACGTCCTGATCGACTGCCCGCCGTCGCTCGGACTCCTCACGGTGAACGCCCTGGTGGCTGGCGCCGAGGTGCTGATCCCGATCCAGTGCGAGTACTACGCGCTGGAAGGACTCGGGCAGTTGCTGCGCAACGTGGACCTGGTGCGGGGTCACCTCAACCCTCAGTTGCATGTGTCCACGATCCTCCTGACGATGTACGACGGCAGGACGCGGCTCGCCTCCCAGGTGGCGGACGAGGTCCGCAGTCACTTCGGGGGTGAGGTGCTGCGGACGAGTATCCCGCGGTCCGTGCGGATCTCGGAGGCCCCGAGCTATGGGCAGACGGTGCTGACCTACGATCCCGGTTCCAGTGGTTCGCTCTCCTACCTGGAGGCTGCCCGGGAGATCGCACTCCGGGGTGTGGGCGTGCACTACGAGCCGCAGCGTGCGCACGCTGTCGGCCAGGGCGCCCAGCAGGACCAGCACACGATGTCGGAGGGCATGCAGTGAGTGATCGTCGTAGGGGACTGGGCCGTGGGCTCGGTGCTCTGATTCCCGCGGCTCCGCAGGGGGCGGACAACGCCGGGCCGACCGTGGGCCCAGGGGCGACCTCCCCGTCGGCGGTCCCGGTGCTCACCACCGAGCGGGGGGTGGCGGCTGCCAAGGTGGCCACCCTGCCTTCTGCCGTTTCACGTGAAACGGCAGCCGGTTCCCCGGACGAGGCCGCGACGGCGGCTGCTCCGGAGGAGCAGCCGAGCGGAGCTCACTTCGCCGAACTGGTGCTGGACACGATCACGCCCAACCCCCGGCAGCCCCGTGAGGTCTTCGACGAGGACGCTCTCGCGGAACTGGTCACCTCGATCCAGGAGGTCGGGCTCCTCCAGCCGGTGGTGGTCCGGCAGTTGGCGCCGGAGCGCTATGAGCTCATCATGGGGGAGCGCCGCTGGCGCGCCTGCCGTGAGGCAGGGCTGGAGCGGATCCCCGCGATCGTCCGGGCCACCGATGACGAGAAGCTTCTGCTCGATGCGCTGCTGGAGAACCTCCACCGGGCGCAGCTGAACCCGCTGGAGGAGGCTGCCGCCTACGACCAGCTGCTGAAGGACTTCAGCTGCACCCATGACCAGCTCGCCGACCGCATCGGCCGGTCGCGTCCCCAGGTCTCCAATACGCTGCGGCTGCTCAAGCTCTCCCCGTCGGTCCAGCGACGGGTCGCCGCGGGAGTGCTGTCGGCCGGACATGCCCGTGCGCTGCTCTCGGTCGAGGACTCCGAGGAGCAGGACCGGCTGGCCCATCGGATCGTGGCCGAGGGGCTCTCCGTACGGGCCGTCGAGGAGATCGTCACCTTGATGGGCTCCCGGCCGAGCAGCGGGCCGAAGCCCAAGGGGCCGCGGGCCGGAGCCCGGGTGTCGCCGGCGCTCACGGACCTCGCCTCCCGGCTGTCCGATCGCTTCGAGACCCGGGTGAAGGTGGACCTGGGGCAGAAGAAGGGCAAGATCGTCGTCGAGTTCGCTTCGATGGACGACTTGGAGCGGATTCTCGGGACGCTGGCCCCCGGTGAGGGCCGGGTGCTGGAGCAGAAGCTCTCGGAGGAGGCCGCGGACAGCGAGGACTGAACAGCTTCCTCTCCGCAAACCCAGGGCGGGACGTGTGCCTGCTGGGACGTCGGGATCACCCGGAGTTCCAGCAGGACGACACGGACCGCCCTTTGCATTTCTGCGGTATCGGTGCAATCTCCACCTGGATACGATGTGGTCGGGTATGGCGCATCCACGTGGAGAGACCTCTTTGAGAGGAAGGGCCATGCGAACGGTGAGCCGCACCGGATTGATCGCAGCAGGATTGAGCCTGGGAGCAGTCGGCGGCTTCGTCGGCAGCCTCATCAGGGAGCGCGAAGCGCTGGCAGCCGCCCGAGGGGCGGCGGGCTACGGAAGCGAGGAACAGGCTGCATGGGGCGTCGGCTCGTACCGCTCACACTGGACAACCTCCCGGATCTTCCCAAGCGTTGCCGCTCCTGTGTCTTCTGGGAGCTCGACCCGGTCAGCGGAGAAGCCGCGGTAAAGGCCGGCAGGCCGGAACTGGAGAAGGAGGCCTGGATCTCCGCCGTGCTGCTGGAGTGGGGGTCCTGTGGCCGGGTGATCTATGTGGACGAGGTCCCGGTCGGCTTCGTGCTCTACGCGCCCCCTGCCTATGTGCCGCGCTCCACGGCGTTCCCCACCAGCCCGGTGTCACCGGACGCCGTGCAGCTCATGACCGGCTGGATCATTCCCGGGTACCAGGGCCAGGGGCTCGGGCGGGTCATGGTGCAGACCGTGGCCAAGGACCTTCTCCGCCGGGGCTTCAAGGCGATCGAGGCGTTCGGGGACGCCCGGTGGCAGGAGTCGGCGTGTGTGCTCCCGGCCGACCATCTGCTCGCGGTGGGGTTCAAGACGGTACGGCCGCACCACCGCTTCCCGCGTCTGCGGCTGGAGCTCCGGACCACCCTCTCCTGGAAAGAGGACGTCGAACTGGCCCTGGACCGGCTGCTGGGGGCGGTCCAGAAGGAACCCGCCCTCCGTCCGTTGTGAGAGAACGTGAAACAGGCCCGCCCCGGAAGGGGCGGGCCTGTTTCACGTGAAACGGCGGAGCGTCAGCCGATGAAGTCCTCGAGGTCGCGCAGGAGCGCGGCCTTCGGCTTGGCACCGACGATGGTCTTCCGGACCTCGCCGCCCTGGTAGACGTTGAGCGTCGGGATGGACATGACGCCGTACTTGGCCGCCGTGCCCGGGTTCTCGTCGATGTTGAGCTTGACGATCTCGATCTTGTCGCCGTGCTCGGCGGCAATGGCCTCCAGTGAGGGGGCAATCTGGCGGCACGGGCCGCACCAGGCAGCCCAGAAGTCCACGAGGACGGGCTTGTCGCTCTTCAGGACATCCTCGTCGAAGCTGGCATCGGTCACGTGCTTGAGGTCGCCGGCCATGGCGGTCTCCTAAATCGTTGGTGCGAGGGGAAGAGAGGTCTCAGAGAGCTGCTGCGGCCTTCTCCGGCTCAGCGGGCTGGGAGTCGCTGAGCGCGGCGAGGAACCGCTCGGCGTCGAGGGCGGCGGAGCACCCGGTCCCGGCGGCCGTGATGGCCTGGCGGTACGTGTGGTCCACCACGTCACCCGCAGCGAAGACGCCGGAGACGTTGGTGTGGGTCGAGGGCGCGTCGACCTTGAGGTATCCCTCGGAGTCCAGGTCGAGCTGACCCTTGAACAGTTCGGTGCGCGGGTCGTGGCCCACGGCGATGAAGAGTCCGGTCACCGGAAGTTCGGACAGCTCGCCGGTCTTGGTGTTCCGCAGCGTCAGCCCGGTGAGCTTGGGGTCACCGTGGATCTCGGAGACCTCGCTGTGCCAGGCGAAGGAGATCTTCGGGTCCGCGAACGCCCGCTCCTGCATGGCCTTGGAGGCGCGGAGGGCGTCACGGCGGTGGATGATGGTCACCGACTTGGCGAAGCGGGAGAGGAAGGTCGCCTCTTCCATCGCGGTGTCGCCACCGCCCACCACGGCGATGTCCTGGTCCTTGAAGAAGAACCCGTCACAGGTGGCGCACCAGGAGACACCGCGGCCGGACAGCTCGTCCTCGCGCGGCAGCCCCAGCTTGCGGTGCTGGGACCCGGTGGAGACGATCACTGCCTTGGCGCGGTGCACGGTACCCGCCGAGTCCGTGACGGTCTTGACCTCGCCGGTCAGGTCCGCGGAGACGATGTCGTCGGGGATCAGCTCCGCCCCGAAGCGCTCGGCCTGGGCGCGCATGTTGTCCATCAGGTCCGGACCCATGATGCCGTCGCGGAAGCCGGGGAAGTTCTCCACCTCGGTGGTGTTCATCAGCGCACCACCGGCGGTCACGGAGCCCTCGAAGACCAGAGGCTTCAAGGAGGCGCGCGCGGTGTACAGCGCCGCGGTGTAACCGGCCGGCCCGGAGCCGATGATGATCACGTTACGGACGTCGCTCACGGGTGTCTTCCTCGTCTCTGCCGACTGCTCTTCGGTCCGTGGGGACTCTCATCCCACCCAACGGATCCTACGGGGCGAGCATTCCCGGAGTGGCACGCCGCACGCGGGTCATCAGCCGCGTCGGACGCTGCGTGTGAGCAAGACCTCGCCCGGCCCCTGCGGGGCCCTCCCGGCACAGGAGGAGTCGACGACGTAGGCATCGACCCGCGCCGTGTCCGAGGGGTCGGGCAGGACGACGAGATAGGCCTCGGTGCCCCGGTAGGTGCCCTCGGTGGCGGCGAGGGGTGCGTCGGAGCGTCCGATCCCCTCCCGTACACAGGACGGCACGGTGACGGCACTCCCCCGCAGGGTCCGGTTCGGGCCCTGTTTCGCGCCCATGCCCTCGGACGGCTTCTTCTTCGGGCCGGCGGCCAGCAGGCTCTCGACCCGCGCCTCCACCTTCTGGCCCGAGAAGCTCCCGGCCGCGGTGCGGTTGCCCGGAGAGTCCGTCGCACCGGGGGGCTTCGCGGTGGTGCCGCCCGGGGAGCCGATGGCATGAAACACGACGCCGCCGAGACCGAGTGCGGCCAGCGCCGTGGCGGAGCCGAGTACGGCGGTCCGCCAGCGCCGTGTACGGCGGCCGCGACCGGGTCCCGTCGTGCCGCGCGGCCGGCCCTCGGGGCGGTCCACGGTCCGCGTGCTGCGAGCCGGCTCTGTTTCACGTGAAACAGAGGGCGACGCGGAGACGGATACGCCGGTTTCACGTGAAACAGCCGCCGGTGCGGTGGCGTCCAGGAGTGCTTCCGCGGCGAGTGCCGCGTCGATGCGGCCCGCGACGTCGGCCGGCATCCGGGCAGGGCCCGGGAGGGTGCCGAGAAGCTCCCGGATCTCGTCCAGTGAGGTACGGACATCGGCGCACAGTTCGCAGCTCGCCAGGTGCTCTCGTACGTCCGCCGTGCGGTCCGGGGAGAGCAGCCCCTCGGCGAGTGCGGAGATCTCCGCCACTTCCGGGTGCTGGTCCGTGTCAGTCGAGGATGTCACGCCCGCCCACCTCCGCCCTTCACGGCATCTGTGTCCCTCGGTCCTGCCGCCTGTGGGACGGATGGCCGCCGTGTCCGGTTCCGTCCCTGCCCCGGGTCCATGCCGTCGCCGCCTCCGGGGCGCAGATGGGTGAGCTGCGGCAGCAGTCGTGCGCGGCCACGGGCGCACCGGCTCTTCACGGTCCCGGTCGGGACGTCGAGAATCCGGGCCGCCTCCGCGACGGGGTAGCCCTGCATGTCCACCAGGACGAGCGCGGCCCGCTGTTCCTGGGGCAGCGTGCCCAGTGCCTGCAGCAGCTCCCGGTGCAGGTCGTCACGCTCGACGGGAGCGGCGGCGGACTCGTGGGGCTCGAGAAGCTGCTCCAGACGTTCGGTCTCGGCGACCGGGGAGCTGCGGCGTGAGGCGGCCTTGCGGGCGCGGTCGAGGCAGGCATTGACGGTGATGCGGTGCAGCCAGGTCGTGACGGCCGACTGGCCGCGGAAAGTGTGGGCGGCCCGGTAGGCGGACACCAGGGCGTCCTGGACGGCATCCGCGGCCTCCTCACGGTCACCGAGGGTCCGCAGGGCCACCGCCCACAGCCGGTCCCGGTGCCGTCGGACGATCTCCCCGAAGGCGTCGTGGTCCCCCGCGACGTGGGCGGTGAGGAGCTCCTGGTCGCTCGCGGCGCCGTACATGGCGTCGTCGTCCACCTCGGAACCCCTCCCCTTCACCTGTCCTGCCGGCCGGATCAGCCCGTGATCTCGATCTCCGAGATGCCCCCGCGATACTTGTCGGGCTGGTCGTCCGGCGCCAGCTCGGTGATGTGGATCAGTACGTATCGCGTCCGGACAGGCTTGTCGAGCGTGGTCTTGAGCTTGGCCCCGGCCTTCTCCAGCTCGGTGAGGCGCTCGGGGAAGTCGGAGAGCGCGGAGGCCGATGTCGCGGCTTCGTCCGCGGCCAGAACCTCCACGGTCTGCCCGCCGCGGTACAAGTCCACATCGAAGCCCGAGACCTTCTTGGCGCTGCCGAGGTCGACGACGATGCCGCTCCCGTCCCGGTACTCCGGCAGGTTCCCGAAGTTGGGGTAGCCGTAGAACGCCTTGGTCGTCCAGGCGGTGCCCGGGTCCTTGTCCGCGGAATTGGGAACCTTTGCGGGGACCATGGGTTGGCGCCCCGACGTGAACTCGGTCCTGTTGGCGATCTCCAGCGGCTTTCCGGGGACCTTTTTCTTCTTCCCGGAGCCACCGCCCCCCGTGTGCTGGGGGGTGCCGTTGGATTCGTCGGTGCGGTCCGAACGATTGATCAACACGTCGGCGAGCTGCCAACTGCCGAGGCCCAGCGCTGCGATGAGCAGGGCGGCCACGGTCCACTTCAGCATCTTGCCGCTGCGCGTCTGGAGCGGCGGGGGAGGCGCCGGAACGGCGTGAGCCGGGACCCCCGGCCCGTGGTGGCCGGGCGGGGTGGCGTACTGGCTCCGGCGGTAGCCCGCCGGCTGGTACGCGGGGGTGGCGAAGGACGGCTCCGGCGGTCGGATGCGCGGCAGCGCGGCCACGGCCTTCGACAGCTCCTCCGGCGTGGTGCAGGGCTGCTCCTGGCGGGACGGCGTGGCGCCGTTGTTCGCCAGCGCGCGCATCGCGAGCTCCGCGAGGCCTCGGTGCACGCCTGCCCTGACCTGGTCCGGAGCGATCAGCCCCACGCCCTTGGGCAGGCCGGAGAGACCGTAGGCGTTCTCCTCGTACGGCCAGCGCTGGGTCAGCGCGGCGTACAGGAGCGCACCGATGGCCTCGGTGTCCACCCGCTGGGGCTGCTGGGAGCTGATGCCGCGCAGCGCCGCCATCACGGCCAGACCACGGATCCGGTACTGGCCGGACTCGGTGCGCAGGACCGAGCTCGGCGTGAGCCTCAGGTGGGCCAGACCTTCCCGGTGGGCAGCCGTCATCGCCTGGGAGACCTGGCTGACGAGCTGGTGCGCCTCATGCGGCTCCAGCGGCCCGGAGGCGAACACCGTGGTGAGCTCGGTAGCGTCGGGAAGCCACTCGTGGACCACGTAGACCAGGTCGTCCTCCTCGACGGCGTCGAGGACCTGGACGAAGCGGGGGTCGGGCAGGAGTGCCGCGGAACGGGCCGCGGCCAGGACCGGACGGGCCCGCGGGTGGTCGGCGTGCAGCAGATGGACGCCGACGGCCCGCCGGAGTTTCTCGTCCACGGCACGCCAACTGCTGAATCCGTCCAGTCGGGTGACGCACTCCTCGAGGCGGTAGCGTCTGGCCAGTTTGTGGCCGCTGTGCAGCTCCGGGGGCTCCACGTCCGGCACAGAGCTCGTGCTCGTGTTCTGCGCCGCGCCGGTGGTCGCGTTCTCCGCGTCCTCGCCGGCCTTCTCCTGGGTCTCCACCCCGTCGGCCGTGGCCTCGCCCGCCTGGGCGGTCAGCGACTCATCGCCGCTGTCGGCCACGTCGACGGCAGCCGTGCTCCGTTCCGCCACCGTCGTTCCTGCCTCCCCATCCGTTGCACGCTTTCGCACCACAGCAAAGACAATTGTGCCCACAGTCCGCCGCTATGCACGACACACAGTGGCGCACGATGGTTGTGCTCCGTCAGCGACCGAGTCGGCCGCGGACCATTCCGACCATGGCGGTCAGTTCCTCGACCCGCATGCGCTTCGCCGCTCCGTAGAACACGCCGATGAGCACGATCCCACCACCGAGCAGGGCCGCGAGAGAGCCGAGTACGCCATTGTCGAGGAGTTCGAGGACGGCGAACGCCACGGCTCCGCCCAGGAGAGCCGCGGGAACGCTGGCTCCGATCAGCCGGGCGTAGGTGCGGACCACATGGGCGCCGTCCAGATCACCGCCCAGACGGGTGCGCAGCCGTCGCCAGGCGACACCCACCCCCACGACGTACGCGAGCCCGTAGGAGGCGGCCATGCCGACCACGGCCCAGCGGGCGGGGAGCAGCACGAACGAGAGGCCCGATGCCGCGGCGTTGACGGCCGCGACGATCAGCGTGTTGTAGAAGGGGGTCCGGGTGTCCTCGTAGGCGTAGAAGCCACGCAGGACGACGTACTGCACGGAATAGGGGATCAGGCCGAGGCCGAAGGCCATCAGGACGTAGCCGATGCTGCGGGCACCGGATTCCCCGGAACCGGCGTACAGCAGAGTGGCCAGCGGCACGCCCAGCGCCAGGAAGGCGAAGGCGCACGGAACGATCGCCACGGCCGAAGTGCGCAGCCCGTACGAGATGTCGTCCCGGACGGCGCTCGCGTCGCCGTCCTGGGCGGCCCGGGAGATGCGGGGCAGCACGGCGGTCATCACGGAGACGGTGATGATGGCCTGCGGCATCTGCCACAGCAGCAGCGCGTAGTTGTACGCGGTGATGCCGGTGCCGGTGTAGCCCTGGTCCTCCGCCACCGAGCCCGCCCAGGTGGCGAGCTGGGTGACGACGACCATGCCGAGCTGGTTGGCCAGCACGAAGAGGAAGGTCCACTTGGCGAGGCGCGCGGCCTTGCCGAGCCCGTGGCCGCGCCAGTCGAAGCGCGGACGGATGCGGAACCCGGCCTCACGGAGGTACGGCACCATCGCCAGGGCCTGGACGACGAGGCCCAGCAGGGTGCCGACGCCCAGCAGCCGGACCCCTTCGGGGGTGATGGTGGCGGCGCTGACCCGGGTGTCGGTGAAGCCGCCGAAGGCCCAGATGAAGGCTCCGAAGGTGGAGATGACGACGATGTTGTTGAGGACCGGGGTCCACATCATGGCGCCGAAGCGGCCCCGGGCGTTGAGGATCTGGCCGAGCACCACATGCACGCCCATGAAGAACATGGTGGGGAGGCAGTACCGGGCGAAGGCGACCGCCACCTCCATCTGCTCGGGGTCGGAGGCGATCTTCGGCGACATCATGCGGATGAAGAGCGGGGCGCCCAGGACACAGACGGTGGTGACACCGGCCATCAGCGCCATGACGAGCGTGAGCAGGCGGTTCGCGTAGGCGTCGCCGCCGTCGTCGTCGTTCTTCATGGCACGGACCAGCTGCGGGATGAACACCGCGTTGAGGGCGCCGCCCCCGACCAGGATGTAGATCATCGTGGGCAGGGTGTTGGCGACCTGGTACGTGTCGTTGAGGGTGCCCACACCGATCGCCGCGGCGATGACCAGGGTGCGCAGGAAGCCGGTGATCCGGGAGACGATCGTGCCGGCCGCCATCAGGGCGCTCGACTTCAGGATGCTCGAGGCGCGGCCGCCGGAGCGCTTCGCAGGGGCTGCCGGCGGCTCCGGAGCCGGGTCCGCGACGGGCTCGGCGGGAGGCGGCGGAGCGGTGCTGGGCGCAGCCTGCTGGTCGTACGGCTGCTGCTGGTCCCGGTAGAGGTGGGCGAACGCGTTCTGCTGCCGGGTCTCGTCGGACGCCCGGCCGGCCAGGCCGTTCACGCCCAGCTGTGTGGTCGCCGTGTCCTGCGCGTAGGGCAGCCGGCCGCCCGCCGCACCCTGCTCGGGGGCGGGCGGAGGGCCCCACAGCCGCGGGTCCGGCGCCTGCTGAGGCTGGTGGAAGGGACGGGCCTCGGCCTGCGTCCCCGGGGGCGGAGGGTGCGCCGCACGGTCGTACAGCGCCTCGGTCACCGGGTCCTGGGCGGAGGGTGCCTGATCGCGGTACGGGTCGTGGGCGTACGCGTCCTGCCCGTACGGGTCCGGGCCGGGGGGCGCCGACGGCACCTGGGCCGCGGGGTCACCGGCCGGACTCTGCCCGCGGTCACCGTCGTACGGCGCGTTCATCGCTACCCCACCTCATCGTCCCCGGCCGCACGGCCCCGACTACGCTCAACGGTCCACCTTCTCACCCGTGCCGGAGGCGTCATCGCTTTCCGGTCCGGTGTCCGGCGTCACGTCACCCTGCTGCCCGGAACCAGGGGCACCCGTGCCGGAGCCCTCGGAATCCGCCTCTTCGCCGGTCGCTTCCGCGGGCTCGCCGGAGGTGCCGGCGCTCTCCTCGACGGGCTCGGAGCCCTCCGCGGCGTCGCGGGCGGCTGCCCGCTTGCGCTGGGTGTACATCCGGATTCCGGCGAGCACGAGGAGCAGCACGCCGCCGGCGATGACCAGCATCACCGTGGACGTGATCTCGGTGACGTTCACCTGGAACGTCATGGGGGCGCCGTAGGGCGTGCCGTCCTCGGTCTCGAGCCGAGCGGTCACCCAGACCTTGCCGTTCGCGTGGGCCGTGGTGTCGAACTTCACCGACTGGCTGTGACCGCCCTCGATCCTGATGGGCTGCCCCTCGCCGACGTCGAGGCGGTTGGGCTGGCCGGAGGTGAGGACGAGCTTCATCCCCTTGACGCCCTGGACCAGGTTGTTCTGCACGGTCACCGGGATGGTCGCGCTCCGCCCGGACAGCGTCTGCGTCGACTTCTGGATGAGCCGGACCTCCTGGGTGAGGCCCGAGAGGTACTCCTGCACGGTGTCGCGGAACGCCGCCGCGCCGTCGGCGTCCCCGCGCCAGGACGTGGACATCCCGCGCATGATCGTATTGCCCACCGGCGTCACGACGCGGTCCTGACGGGAGAGGATCACCTGGAAGCCCTCGAGCGCCCCCTGCGTCCGCTGGATCTCCCGGAAGGCCTCCGTGGGCAGCTCCTGCTTGCGGAGCGAGCGCGGGTAGGCCGCGGGGCTCGGGATCCGGCTGTTGGCCCGCGGGTCGGGCTTCGCCTTCGCCGCGTCCCCGAGGTCCAGCGGTTCGGTCCAGCGCTCGTCCTCGAGTCCCCTGACCGCCTCGGCCATCGTCCGTGCCTGGCTCGCGGTGGGCATGCGCTGGGGCGCCACGACGATGCTGCGCTGCTTGCCCGGCGCCTGCATCGTGACCATGAGGGTCTGGGCGAGGAACCGCTGCCGGCTGAGGGTGGACTCCTCGGCCTCGGACAGGTCGCCCTCGAAGGCGGTGGAGAGACGGGCGTCCGACACGACCGCCCGGTTGCCGCCGCCGATCGGACGGGCCGCCGTGGGGCTGTAGGAGAGGGCCCCGGACTCCCGGAGGCTGTCGTTGCGGGTGATCACGTTGTGGGCGCCGGCCGAGGTCGCGACATCGACGACGGAGGAGTCGATGGCGCCGTCCACGGGCCAGGCGAAGTCGGTGCGCAGCTTCGCGCCCGGCAGCATCGTCTCCGCTGTCCGGGAGGCGAGGTCGGTGGCGGGCCTGAGGTGGGCCAGCGCTCCGGAGACGTCCTTGCCCCGGTGGGCGAGGGAGGCGAGATCGGGGTCGCCGTACGGCAGGGCGACGACCTCATGACCGTCCGTGGCCTTCTGGAGGTCGCTCAGCCACTGCCTGGCGACGGCCTGTCCCTTGCCCGAGACCGTCGAGCCGTCGGGCTGCTGGACCTTGTAGTTCTCCGCCATGGCGGAGACGGCTGCCAGCAGGTCCGGGTCGACGACCCAGGTCACCGGGAGGCTCTTGCCGAGGCTCACCATCTGCTGGAGCCGCCCGCCCGGGGCCAGCTCCTCGGTGAGGGAATCGTCACGGAAGACCGGTGTCTGCTGCGCGTCGGAGCCCGTCTCCGCGCTGAGGTGGGGAGAGGAGATCAGCGGCCACATGAAGCTGAGCCGGGTCTTCTGCCGGGCGGCCGAGGTCTGCCAGGGCAGGAAGGTCCGCTCGATGCCCAGCACGTGCTCGTACCGCTGCGCCCGGGTCTGCCCGGAGACCGAGACACCGAGCTGGTAGATGCCCGCCTGCTTCAGGTCGAGGTCCTTGGCCGGGACGCTGAGACTGAACCCGCGCGTGATGCCCGAGGGAAGATCCCGGAGCTCGAGAGTGTGCTTGCCCCCGATCTCCTGCCCGTCGGTCCCGGGCACGTAGCCGGTGCGCCGGTCGGCGCTGTCGATGCCGCTCCGGCTGTTCAGCGTGGCGCCGACCCGCAGTCCGACGTGGGCATCGGTCACCGTGGAGCTGCTGTCGTTGGTGACGGTGCCCTTGATCGTGACCGTGTCGCTCTTCGAGGGGGACGACGGTGTCATCGAGTTGATCGAGACGTCGACGGACCGCGACCCGGTCGCCTTCGGTGCGGCCTGGGCCGACGGCGCCGCGGGAAGCTGCAGCGGACCCGCGGCCAGTGGCACCCCCACCAGCACCGCGGCGGTGCGCCGCAGCCACCGGCGGGCGGGAGCGGGTCGCGTCCCCTGGTTCTGTGCCGCCTCGGCCACGCCTCGCCCGTCCCTCGTCGTTGTCAGTGGTGGTCGTCGGATGTGCGTCCCCGCATGGTAACGAGGTCGACCGGGGCTACGTGCCGGGGCGTGCTCCACATGATCGCCGAGGCGTCCGGCCCGCCCGGAACGGGGACGCCCCGGCCGGTTGCGGCACGTACCCTGTTCTGTTGTGCCGAACGCCAAGAATGAGAGCCACGCCCAGCAGACCTCGCAGCCCTCGCCGCCGGCGAGCGAGCTGAACCAGGCGCAGCGCCGTGCCGTCAGTGAACTGCTGCGAGTGTCCCCCGTCGCCGACGACCTCGCACGCCGCTTCCGTGAGGCGGGCCACTGTCTCGCCCTGGTCGGCGGATCGGTACGGGACGCGTTGCTCGGCAGGCTCGGCAACGACCTGGACTTCACCACGGACGCCCGCCCCGAGGACGTGCTGAAGATCGTGAAGCCGTGGGCGGACACCGTGTGGGAGGTCGGCATCGCCTTCGGCACCGTCGGCTGCCTGAAGCACAGCCGTGGCGGTGACGGCACCCGGAGCTACCAGATCGAGATCACCACGTATCGCTCCGAGGCCTACGACCGGACGTCCCGGAAGCCGGAGGTGTCCTACGGCGACTCCATCGAGGAGGATCTCGTCCGCCGCGACTTCACGGTGAACGCGATGGCCGTCGCGCTGCCCGAGAAGGAGTTCGTCGACCCGCACGGCGGTCTGCAGGACCTGGCCGCCCGGGTGCTGCGGACTCCGGGTGCCCCGGAGGACTCCTTCTCCGACGACCCGCTGCGGATGCTGCGGGCCGCGCGGTTCGCCGCCCAGCTGGATTTCGAGGTGGCGCCGGACGTCGTCGCTGCGATGACGGCGATGGCGGACCGGATCGGGATCGTCTCCGCCGAGCGCGTCCGTGACGAGCTCAACAAGCTGGTGCTCGCGGCCCGCCCCAGGAAGGGGCTGAAGCTGCTGGTCGACACCGGGCTGGCGGACCACTTCCTGCCGGAACTCCCGGCCCTGCGGCTGGAACGCGACGAGCACCACCGGCACAAGGATGTGTACGAACACTCGCTGACCGTGCTGGACCAGGCCATCGCCCTCGAAGAGGGTGAACCGGACCTGGTGCTGCGGCTGGCCGCGCTGCTGCACGACATCGGCAAGCCCCGGACCCGGCGCTTCGAGTCGGACGGCCGGGTCTCCTTCCACCACCACGAGGTGGTGGGCGCGAAGATGACCAAGTCGCGGATGACCAAGCTGAAGTACTCCAACGAGCTGGTGAAGGACGTGTCGCGCCTGGTGGAGCTGCACCTGCGCTTCCACGGCTACGGCACGGGTGAGTGGACCGATGCGGCGGTCCGCCGGTACGTGCGGGACGCCGGTCCGCTCCTGGACCGGCTGCACAAGCTGACGCGGTCGGACTGCACCACGCGCAACAAGCGCAAGGCCAACGCCCTCTCCAGCGCCTACGACGGCTTGGAGGAGCGGATCGCGCGGCTCCAGGAGCAGGAGGAGCTGGACTCGATCCGGCCCGATCTCGACGGCAACGAGATCATGGAGATCCTCGGCGTGGGGCCCGGCCCGATGGTGGGCAAGGCGTACAAGCACCTGCTGGAGCTGCGGCTGGAGAACGGTCCGATGGAGCGTGACGGTGCCGTGGCCGCGCTCAAGGAGTGGTGGGCCGCCCAGGAGGCATCCACGGGCTGACCCGGCGACGGGGCGCGTGTTTCACGTGAAACATGCCTCCGCGGCGACGGTCCCAGGGGCGGTGTTTCACGTGAAACACCGCCCTTCGCCTATGCGGGCCGGGGCCGGCCGGTGGCCACGGCGATGACCGCGTAGAGCAGGGCCACGGTGATGACCAGCACGGGCGACTGCCCGTCCGGGGGCAGCATCAGAGCGGCCACCCCGGCGGCTCCGACGAAGGCGACGTTGAAGAAGACGTCGTAGAGGGAGAAGATCCGCCCGCGGAAGGCGTCGTCGACCGCGGACTGGACCACGGTGTCCGTGGCGATCTTCGACCCCTGGGTGATCAGCCCCAGCACTCCCGCGGCGACCAGCATCGGCGCCGGTGCGAAGGGAAGCCCGAGTGCGGGCTCCAGCACCGCGGCCACGCCGGCGCAGACGATCACCCAGCGCAGCGGGCCCTCCTGCCCCAGCCAGTCGGCGGACTCCAGCCGCTCGACGGCCCAGGGGGTGACCACGGCCGCCGCGAAGAAACCCACCCCTGACGCGACGAGTGCCAGTCCGAGGAGCGCAAGCCCTTTCGAATCGGTGTCCGACCAGGCGTAACGGCACAGCATCAGCACCATCACCGTGAGGGCGCCGTAGCAGAAACGCATCAGGGTCATGGCCGCCAGAGCGCGGGCGGCGGGCGGCCGCTGCGCCAGGTGGCGCACCCCGCCCCTGAGGCCGCGGGCGGTGCCGGCCAGTGCGGCCCGCAGTCCGGGCTGCACCAGTGCCGGATCCGGTCCCAGCAGCCCCCGCGCCATGCGCAGGGCGGCGAGGGCCGCACAGAGATAGAGGGCGGCTCCCAGCAGCACCGTCACGGCGTCCGAGTCCCAGCCCACGAGGCGGACCAGGAAGGCCAGGCCACCGCCCGCCGTGGCGGCCAGGGTCCCGGCGGTCGGTGAGACGGCATTGGCCATCACCAGCCGGCGCGGGCTGTCGACCACGTGCGGCAGGGCGGCGGACAGCCCCGCGAGAACGAAGCGGTTCACCGCGGTGACCGAGAGCGCGGAGACGTAGAAGAGCCAGTCGGGGACGCGTCCCACGATCAGGACCGCCGTTCCGCAGGCGAGGACCGCCCGGAGCAGATTGCCGTGGAGCAGGACCTGCCGCCGCTGCCAGCGGTCCAGCAGGACGCCCGCGAAGGGGCCGACGACGGAGTAGGGCAGCAGCAGCACGGCCATCGCCGAGGCGATGGCGCCGGGCGAGGTCTGCCGCTCCGGGGAGAAGACGACGTAGGTGGCGAGCGCGACCTGATAGACGCCGTCGGCGGACTGGGACAGCAGGCGGACGGCGAGCAGACGACGGAAGTCGCGCAGCCGCAGCAGCACGCGCAGATCACGCACAACGGGCATGGCTCACAGCCTCACACAGCGCACCGGCCCCCGGGCGGATTGCCCGGGGGCCGGTGGTCACGGGATGAACCGGCGTCCGCTCACGGCCGGACCGGCGTCATCAGCGCTCGGCGTCGCCGTTGATGAACTTCTCCACGTTCTCGCGCGCCTCGTCGTCGAAGTACTGCACCGGCGGCGACTTCATGAAGTACGAGGACGCCGACAGGACGGGTCCGCCGACCCCGCGGTCCTTGGCGATCTTCGCGGCCCGGAGCGCGTCGATGATGACGCCCGCGGAGTTGGGGGAGTCCCACACCTCGAGCTTGTACTCCAGGTTCAGCGGGACGTCGCCGAACGCGCGGCCCTCGAGGCGCACGTACGCCCACTTGCGGTCGTCCAGCCAGGCCACGTAGTCCGACGGGCCGATGTGGACGTTGTCCTCGCCCAGCTCGCGGTCGCGGATCTGCGAGGTGACGGCCTGGGTCTTGGAGATCTTCTTGGACTCCAGGCGGTCGCGCTCCAGCATGTTCTTGAAGTCCATGTTGCCGCCGACGTTGAGCTGCATCGTGCGGTCCAGGACGACGCCCCGGTCCTCGAACAGCTTCGCCATCACACGGTGCGTGATGGTGGCGCCGACCTGCGACTTGATGTCGTCACCGACGATGGGCACGCCCGCCTCGGTGAACTTGTCCGCCCACTCCTTGGTGCCCGCGATGAAGACCGGGAGGGCGTTGACGAAGGCCACCTTGGCGTCGATGGCGCACTGCGCGTAGAACTTCGCCGCGTCCTCGGAACCCACCGGCAGGTAGCAGACCAGGACGTCGACCTGCCGGTCCTTGAGGACCTGCACGATGTCGGCCGGAGCCTCGTCGGACTCCTCGATCGTCTGGCGGTAGTACTTGCCCAGACCGTCGAGGGTGTGGCCGCGCTGGACGGTGACGCCGGTCGGCGGCACGTCGCAGATCTTGATGGTGTTGTTCTCGCTGGCGTCGATCGCGTGCGCGAGGTCCTGACCGACCTTCTTCGCGTCGACGTCGAAGGCGGCCACGAACTCGATGTCCCGCACGTGGTAGTCGCCGAACTGCACGTGCATCAGACCCGGCACGCGGCTCTTCGGGTCGGCGTCCTTGTAGTACTCGACGCCCTGTACCAGCGAGGCGGCGCAGTTGCCCACGCCGACGATGGCTACGCGAACCGAACCCATTCCGGTTGCTCCCTGTGTGTTCTCGACGAGGTCCTGCGGGGTGCAGGACCTCACTTGGCGGTGTCGTCGGACGGATCCGGACGGGAGCTACCCCGGTCCCGGGGCAGGCCGCCCGCGTTCCCTGACTGGTCCTGTGGGTGCGATGCGGGCCGCTCGGCGGGCACGGAACCGTCCCCGGCCGACGGGCGCCGCTCGCGCCCGGTCCGCTCGCTCTCGATCAGCTCGTTGAGCCAGCGGACCTCGCGTTCCACGGATTCCATCCCGTGCCGCTGCAGCTCGAGGGTGTAGTCGTCCAGCCGCTCCCGGGTGCGGGCCAGGGAGGCGCGCATCCTCTCGAGGCGCTCCTCCAGCCGGCTGCGGCGCCCCTCCAGCACGCGCATCCGCACATCGCGCGAGGTCTGGCCGAAGAAGGCGAAGCGGACGCCGAAGTGCTCGTCCTCCCACGCGTCGGGGCCGGAGTGGGCGAGCAGCTCCTCGAAGTGCTCCTTCCCCGCGGCTGTCAGGCGATAGACGATCTTCGCCCGGCGGCCGGCCAGCGAGGCCGCGAGAGCGTCCTCCGGAGCGCTTCCCGGCTCCTCGATCAACCACCCCTGGCCGACCAGAGTCTTCAGGCAGGGGTAGAGGCTGCCGTAGCTGAAGGCGCGGAAGACACCCAGCGAGGTGTTGAGCCGCTTCCGCAGCTCGTAGCCGTGCATGGGGGACTCGCGGAGCAGCCCGAGAACGGCGAACTCGAGGATGCCGGAGCGTCTGCTCATCCTTCGCCTCCCCTTCTCCTGAATCCCTTATGCCGAGCTGATGTATCGACTCGATACATCCAGACGATAGATCGCCCCTCCGGTTGCGACAAGGGGAGCCATAGTGAACGGCGTCACATCACTGATTCGTAGGAATCAACAGGACTGATTTGGGGTGAAGATGCGTGCTGCGCGGGTTTTGGGCCTGCGTAGTCTGTGCGCCATGCAGACCAGTGGGAACCAAACAGCACCGTGGGACGTCCTCGTCACCGGTGCAGTGCGGCCTGTTGTCCTCCGGGGCAGGTCCGCGCTTCGGGGGGACCGGAAGTCAACTGTCGCTGTCAGGCGAGAGCGCCTGCCCGAGGAGTAGCTGTTCCATGAGCGAGCACCGTCGCAAACCACCGCAGTCGCCAGGCGGTGGACGCGCTGCGGCCCGACGCGGAGGGCAGCAGCCACCGTCCGGCCGCCGAGCCGCGCCAGAGCGCGGCACGACCGGGTCCGCAGCGGGCCCTGACGAGGAGCGGAACCCAGGGCGCGCGGAAGCGCGCCGAGCCGCCCAGCGAAGTGGTGGAGGCAGACGACGGGCCGCCGTGGGCCTCGAGGGCGGTGCCCGGGCCGCCGGCCGGGCCTCCGCGCGGGAGCCCCGGAAGAAGCGCTGGATCGACTACCCGCGGTCGGACCGTGACGGTGCCCGCCGCTGGGTGCCGTCCTGGAAGCAGACGCTCGGCACCTGCATCGGCTTCATGGGCCTGATCGTGGGCGGTGCGGGCATCGCCCTCGCGGTGGTCGAGGTGCCGAACGTCAACGACGCGGCCGAGGTCGAGAAGAACGTCTACTACTGGTCGAACGGCAAGCAGATGGCCGTCGCGGGTGGCGGTGACTTCAACCGCCAGATCGTGCCCATCACCGAGATCCCCGTGTCGATGCAGAACGCCGTGATCTCGGCGGAGAACGCCTCGTTCGAGGACGACTCGGGTGTCGACCCGATGGGCATCGCCCGCGCCGTGTTCAACATGGCCAAGGGCGGCGCGACCCAGAGCGGTTCGACGATCACCCAGCAGTACGTCAAGAACGCCATGCTCACCCAGGAGCAGACGCTCAAGCGGAAGCTCTCCGAGCTCTTCATCTCCATAAAGGTGGGCGCCACCAAGGAGAAGCCCGAGATCCTCGCGGGCTATCTGAACACCGCCTACTACGGTCGCGGGGCGTACGGCATCCAGGCGGCCGCCCGCGCGTACTACGGCGTGGACTGCAAGGATCTCAACGCCAGCCAGGGCGCGTTCCTCTCCGCGGTGCTCAACGGTCCCAACCTGTACGACCCCTCGGGCGGGCAGGGGCCGCTGGCGACCCGGGAGAAGAACTACCAGCGGGCGAAGGCCCGCTGGGCGTGGACCCTCAAGCGGGAGGTCCAGGTCGGCCGGATGGAAGCGGCGGAGCGGGACAAGTTCCTCAAGAAGGGCTTCCCGACGCCGGATCCGCCGAAGCCCGCCACCTCGATGTCGGGGCAGCGGGGTTACCTGGTGAACCTCGCCGACAACTACATCGTCGCCAACAGCAAGATCAGCAAGGCGCGGCTGGACAAGGGTGGATACCAGATCCACACCACGTTCAACGAGAAGAAGATGCGTCAGCTCGAATCGGCCGTCCAGCGGGTCTCCAAGGAGAACCTGGACCCGGACAAGCGGGAACGGGACAAGTACGTCCAGTTCGGCGGCGCTTCGGTGGAGCCCAGGACCGGCAAGATCGTCGCGATCTACGGCGGCAAGGACGCCACCGAGCACTACACCAACAACGCCGACTACACCGGCGTTCAGGTCGGTTCGACGTTCAAGCCCTTCGTCCTGGCCGCGGCGATGACCGACGGCCGGAGGGATCCGAAGGGGCCGCGCGTCCAGGAGGACGCGTCGCGGACACCGGTCTCCCCGGCCAGCGTCTACGACGGTGACAACAACCTGACGCTCAAGGACTACGACGGCTCCGTCTGGTACAACGAGCACAACAAGGAGTGGCACCAGCGGAACGACGGCAACGAGGACCGCGGGCAGATCGACCTGCGGACCGCGATGCGGTTCTCGGTGAACACCCCGTACATCCAGCTCGGTATGGACGTCGGTACCGACAAGGTGAAGGAGGCGGCGCTCTCCGCGGGGATGACCGAGGAACAGCTCTCCTCGATCATGCCGTCCTTCTCGCTCGGCACCTCCGCGCCCAGCGCGATCCGGCTCGCCGGCTCCTACGCGACCTTCGCGGCCAGCGGCCAGCAGATCGACCCGTACTCGGTCTCGAAGGTCGAGCGGAAGGGCCGGAACTACTACACGCACAAGGGCAAGGTCGCGACGGCGTTCGACCCGAACGTGGCGAACAACGTCACCGACGTCCTCAAGACCGTGGTCCAGAAGGGCACCGGCACCTCCGCCCAGCTCCCGGGCCGTGAGGTGGCGGGCAAGACCGGTACCACCGACGGCAACAAGTCGGCCTGGTTCGCGGGCTACACACGGCAGCTGTCCACCGCGATCGGCATGTTCCGGGTGAACGACCAGGCCAAGAGCCAGAAGTTCCTCGAGATGTACGGCGTGGGCGGCGAGAAGAGCATCCACGGTGCCTCGTACCCGGCCGAGATCTGGGCCGACTACATGGGCAAGGCGATGCAGGGTCTCCCGGCGAAGCCGTTCCCGGTCGCGGAGCCGATCGGCAGGAAGATCTTCGGAACCGGAGCGGTGCGGCCGACTCCGACGCCGACCCCGTCGGACACGCCCACGGCGTCTCCCTCGAAGTCGCCGTCCGAATCGCCGACCAGTTCCCCGTCCACCTCTCCGAGCCCGTCGGACACCTGCAGCGTCTTCGACCCGCGGTGCGAGCCGAACGGCGGGGCCGGCGGTGCCGGCGGTACGAACGAGGGCGCCGACGGCGGTACCGACGCCGGGTCCACCGGTACGCCGACACCACCCGGCAACAGCAACGGAAACGGCAACGGGGGCGGCGAGCTCTTCGGCGGGCCCACCGCGACCCGCCGCGAGTGACCGTTCGCGCCTGACCCGCACACGACACAGCCCCCGCCCGGTCCGACCGGGCGGGGGCTGTGTCGTGGGGGCTCGTACGGCAGGATGTGGGCCATGACGAGCGTGCAGGAGGACCGGCAGCCCGTACGGCCCACGACGGAGGACGAGGTCGCCGCGGCCGGCAGCGAGCTGATCGGCGGCCCGGCCGGCCGCCGTGCGCTGCCCGGCACCGGATGGTGGACGCCGGTGCGGGTCGTCGCGCTCGTGGCGATCGGGATGTTCGCGCTGGGCATGGTGCAGAAGCTGCCCTGCTACAACGGCGCCTGGTTCTTCGGGGCCGACAGTCAGTACACCCACGCCTGCTATTCGGACATTCCCCACCTTTTCTCCGCTCGTGGCTTCGCGTCGAACCTGACTCCGTACTTCGACCGGCTGACCGGTGACATGGAGTACCTGGAGTACCCGGTCCTCACCGGCCTGTTCATGGAGGTGGCCTCGTGGCTGACCCCGGGCGGCGGGGTCCAGCACCGGGAGCAGATCTACTGGCTGGTCAACGCGGGCATGCTGATGGCCTGCACGGCCGTCCTCGCCGTCTGCGTCGCCCGGACCCACCGGCGCCGCCCCTGGGACGCGCTGCTCGTGGCCCTGGCGCCCGCCCTCGCGCTCACCGCCACGATCAACTGGGACCTGCTCGCGGTCGCGCTCACCGCCGCGGCGATGCTCATGTGGTCGCGCAGCCGGCCGCTCGCCGCGGGGGTGCTGATCGGGCTGGCCACGGCCGCCAAGCTCTACCCCTTCCTGCTGCTCGGTCCGCTGTTCCTGCTGTGCCTGCGGGCCGGGCGGTGGCGTGCGTTCGGCCGGGCCTTCGGCGGGGCGGCGGGTGCCTGGCTGGTGGTGAACCTGCCGGTGATGGCCCTGGCCCCGGAGGGGTGGAAGAAGTTCTACACCTTCAGCCAGGAGCGGCCCGTCGACTTCGGCTCGTTCTGGCTGATCATTTCCCAGCGCACCGGGGACCCGCTGGAGAACGCCAACACCTGGGCCACGGTGATCACCCTGGTGCTGTTCGCCGGGATCGGGGCCCTGGCCCTCACCGCGCCCCGCCGCCCCCGCTTCGCCCAGCTCGCGTTCCTGGTCGTCGCCGTGTTCATCCTGGTGAACAAGGTCTACTCGCCGCAGTACGTGCTGTGGCTGATTCCCCTCGCGGCGCTGGCGCGCCCCCGCTGGCGGGACTTCCTGATCTGGCAGGCATGTGAGGTCATGTACTTCACCGGCATCTGGATGTACCTCGCGTACACCTCCAGCGGCGACAAGCACCACGGTCTGCCGGCCGAGGGGTACCAGTTGGTGATCCTCATCCACCTGCTGGGCACGCTGTACCTCTGCGCCGTGATCGTGCGGGACGCGCTGTTCCCCGAGCGGGACATCGTGCGGCGCGACGGCTCGGACGACCCGTCGGGGGGCGTCCTGGACGGTGCCCCGGACGCGTTCGTCCTCGGACGGGAGCAGCACGCGCGGCACGCCCTCTACGACGGCGGGACCTACGTGCAGTGGGGAGTGCGGGCTCACGGAACCGCACATTCGGCATCTATGGAGTGAACTTCCCCCAGTGCGGGTGAATGCGGTTTACCAACTCACCTAGCGTGCGCGGCGGAGGTGATGTTCCGCCATGAGCGAACGCGGTGAATCATCCGTCGGAGCGCCGGAACACGATGCCATCGACGTCGACGACTTCGTCTACGCGGCCACGGGCGCACGGGTGCGCCGACTGACCATGCCGGGCGGAGAGCACTGGTTCCCGGCGGCGGAGGTGGCCGAGGCGCTCGGATACCCGGAGCCGCTGCTCGCCGTCGCCCGGCTGGTGCCCGGAGAGCACACGGCCACCCTCGACGAACTGGCGCGGAGCGTCGCCGGGAGCGATGCGCTCCGGGCCATGGCGGGGCAGGCGGTCAGGGAGCGGACGGGCATGGTCAGCCTCCAGGGGCTCGTACTGCTCGTGGCGGGCTGCGCCGAGCCGGCCGCGCAGCCGTTCCGGAGCTGGATCGCCGAGGTCGTGCACACCGTGCAGCGCGACGGCGGCTACGTCCTGGCCGAGTCCGAGGTGCAGCCCCGCCGGTGTCCCGGCCGGGCGGACGGGCCGCGGGTCCGTGCCGTGCCGGACGCGGTGATCGACGCCATCACCGGGCTGGAGCAGCGCCGGGGCGCGTTCGACCACGGGCTCGTTCCGGTCCGCCGGGAGGGGGCCCGCATGCGGCGGGAGGGCATCGACGCGCAGCTCGACGTGGTGCGGTCGATGGCCCGGATCGCGGACTCGCTGGAGCGCATCGCCCAGCGCATGCGCTCACGCTCCGCCAAGGCGCGGCCCGGGGCCCCGGCCCTGTCCACCGAGGCGGTCCTCACCGACTGGCGGGAACGGCTCGCCCTCACCGCGGAGGTCGACGCGGTGGCCGCGCACATCGTGCCGCACCTGGTGCGCTCCGGAGAGGTGAGCCGCCCGCTGGAGTCGATCGCGGCCCGCACCGGGCTGTCGGTCGACCGGGTCCGGGACTGCCTGCACTTTCTGCTGCGCCGCGACTGCATCCGGCGGTCCGGGGTGACGGCGGAGGGCACACCGGTGTACGTGCTCGGCCGGCGGGGGCGGCCCGGAGCGTGAGGCGGGGGCGGGAGTGTCCGGCCGGGGCCCGCCGGGCCGGTCGCGGGCGTGCGGGAACGGCCCTGAGTGTGTGGCGGGACGTCAGGGCCCGGGCGGGCCCGGAAGACGGGAAGGGCCCGGGTCCGCACGTCGGCCGTGCGGTCCCCGGGCCCTCGCCGCGGGTGTTGCGGACCTCAGCGGTCGACCACCCGGTCGAACTGGGTCGTGGTGTGCCGGAGGTGGGCCACCAGCTCCTCGCCCACCTTGGGCTCGGGGGCGTCGTTCGGCACGAACAGGATGGACACCTGCATGTGCGGCGGCTCGGCGAACCAGCGCTGCTTGCCCGACCAGACGAAGGGCGACAGATTGCGGTTCACCGTCGCCAGTCCGGCGCGGGCCACCCCCTTGGCGCGGGGCATGACGCCGTGCAGGGCCTTCGGGGACTCCAGCCCGACCCCGTGCGAGGTGCCGCCGGCGACCACCACCAGATAGCCGTCGGAGGCGGCCCGCTGCTGGCGGTAGCCGAAGCGGTCGCCCTTCGCGACCCGCGTGACGTCCAGCACCGAGCCCCGGTACTCGGTGGCCTCGTGGTCGCCGAGCCACAGCCGGGTGCCGATCCTCGCGCGGAAGCGGGTCTGCGGGAACTGCTGCTGGAGACGGGCGAGTTCGTCCGCGCCCAGGTGGCTGACGAACATCGTGTGCAGCGGCAGCCGGGCGGCGCGGATCCGGTCCATCCAGGCGATGACCTCCTCGACCGCGTCCGAGCCGTCCGTGCGGTCCAGCGGGAGGTGCAGGGCGAAGCCCTCCAGCCGCACGTCCTCGATCGCCGCGTGCAGCATGGGCAGATCGTGCTCGCTCACACCGTGCCGCTTCATGCTGCTCATGACCTCGATGACGACGCGCGCGCCGACCAGGCCGTGCACGCCCTCCACGGAGGACACCGAGCGGATCACCCGGTCCGGCAGCGGCACGGGCTCCTCGCCGCGCCGGAACGGGGTGAGGACCAGCAGGTCTCCGCCGAAGTAGTCCTTCATCCGCGCGGCCTCGTACGTGGTGCCCACGGCGATGATGTCGGAGCGGAAGCGGGTGACCTCCTCGGCCAGGCGCTCGTGGCCGAAGCCGTAGCCGTTGCCCTTGCAGACCGGGACGATCCCCGGGAACTGCTGGATCACCGACTGCTGATGCGCCCGCCAGCGCGCGGTGTCGACATAAAGGGTGAGCGCCATGGCCGGTCCGGAACCTCTCTCGTATCTGCGGTGTATGGGAGGTATGAAGCAGAGAACGTGGGGGACGACGGTGGCGTCGTCGACGGATCGGTCAGCGCCGCGACATGTAGATGTCGAGCGCCTTGTGCAGCAGCTTGTTGAGCGGGAAGTCCCACTCACCGAGGTACTCGGCCGCCTGCCCGCCGGTGCCGACCTTGAACTGGATCAGACCGAAGAGATGGTCGTTCTCGTCGAGGGAGTCGCTGATGCCGCGCAGGTCGTAGACGCTGGCGCCGAGGGCGTAGGCGTCGCGCAGCATGCGCCACTGCATCGCGTTCGAGGGCCGGACCTCGCGCTTGTGGTTGGCGGAGGCTCCGTAGGAGTACCAGACGTGGCCGCCGACGATCAGCATGGTCGCGGCCGCGACGGCTTCGCCCTCGTGCGTGGCGAAGTAGAGCCGCATCCGGTTGGGGTCCTCGGAGTTGAGGGCCGTCCACATCCGCTGGAAGTAGCCGAGCGGCCGCGGACGGAAGTGGTCGCGCTCCGCGGTGATCTCGTAGAGGCGCTGCCACTCGGCCAGGTCGTCGTAGCTGCCCTGGACGACCTCGACGCCGGCCTTCTCGGCCTTCTTGATGTTGCGGCGCCACAGCTGGTTGAAGCCCTTGTGGACGTCCTCGAGGGAGCGGTTCTCCAGCGGCACCTGGAAGACGTAGCGGGGTTGCACGTCACCGAAGCCGGCCCCGCCGTCCTCGCCCTGCTGCCAGCCCATCTTGCGCAGCCGGTCCGCGACCTCGAAGGCGCGCGGCTCGATGTGGGTCGCCTCCACGTCGCGCAGGCGCTTCACATCCGGGTTCTGGATGCCGCCCTTGATCGCGGCGGCGTCCCACCGCCGGATCACCACGGGCGGGCCCATCTTCACGGAGAAGGCGCCCTGCTGCTTGAGGTGCGCCAGCATGGGCTGCAGCCAGTCCTCGAGGTTCGGCGAGAACCAGTTGATGACCGGCCCCTCGGGCAGATAGGCCAGGTAGCGCTTGATCTTGGGCAGCTGCCGGTACAGGACCAGGCCCGCGCCGACGAGTTCACCGTTCCTGTCGAACCAGCCGAGGTTCTCGGAGCGCCACTCCGACTTGACGTCGGCCCAGGCCGGTACCTGCATGTGGCTCGCCGCAGGCAGGCTCTGGATGTACGCCAGATGCTGCTCACGGCTGATCGTCCTCAGGGTCAAGCTCATGCGGGGCGCTCCTCGGCAGGTGTGTCCCCAGGGTCGGGGCTCCGGCTCTCGCCGGAAGCCTACTGCGCCAAGGTCCGTGCCCTCCCGTGCCCGGTCCCCCGGCCACCTGCGCCCCGCCGGCGGCCGCTAGCCGAGCACCCCGCCGAAGAGCCCGCCGTGGGCCATGCCGAGGAAGAAGCCGAACGCCGCCGCACCGAGCCCGATGATCAGGAGAAAGCGCTCAGCGGTGGTCGCCGAGATCATCTGCCCCCATGCCCCGGTCAGGACACCGATCAGGCCGGTCCAGGAGCTGATCAGGTGGAGGTTGTCGAACTGCGCCGTGACGAAGGCGACAGCCCCCAGCACGATCGTCGCAGCCACCAGGCTGTTCTCGACGGGATGCGCCTTGCCGTCACTGTTGAGGACAGAGGTCAGTGCGGAGAAGCGGCCGTGGGACTGTCGGACCGGTTGCGCCATGGGGCACCTCCTGGCGAATCGGCGGCGCACTGTAGCGCCGCACCCACCCGATGTGTACAGATTGCGGCCATCCGAGCCCGGATTTCAACCGGAAGGCTCGTAGCAGGTACTCTGTACGGTCTGCACCGGCGTCTGTCCAGGTCGAAATCCGGTCCCGCAAACGGGACGGGAACCGACTGTCAGTGGCAGCCGATACCGTTGCCAACGCATTACGACCCTCCTGCCACGGAAATGCCGTGGCCGCTGAGTCCAGAGGAGGTGGGTTCCACATGCGTCACTACGAGGTGATGGTCATCCTCGACCCCGATCTCGAGGAGCGCGCTGTCTCCCCGCTGATCGAGAACTTCCTTTCCGTCGTCCGTGAGGGCAACGGCAAGGTCGAGAAGGTCGACACCTGGGGCCGTCGTCGTCTCTCGTACGAGATCAACAAGAAGCCCGAGGGCATCTACTCGGTCATCGACCTGCAGGCCGAGCCTGGGGTTGTCAAGGAGCTCGACCGTCAGATGAACCTGAACGAGTCGGTCCTCCGGACCAAGGTCCTCCGTCCCGAGACCCACTGAATCTCAGTCCCCGCGACTGACGTTCAGCGGTAATCGGGTCCGAGCAGCAAGCAGCCAGCAGCACACCCGCCGAGAGGTTCACCCATGGCAGGCGAGACCGTCATCACGGTCGTCGGCAATCTCGTCGACGACCCCGAGCTGCGCTTCACCCCGTCCGGTGCGGCGGTCGCGAAGTTCCGCGTCGCGTCCACTCCCCGCACCTTCGACCGCCAGACCAACGAGTGGAAGGACGGCGAGAGCCTCTTCCTCACGTGCTCGGTGTGGCGGCAGGCGGCGGAGAACGTCGCCGAGTCGCTCCAGCGCGGCATGCGCGTCATCGTGCAGGGCCGGCTGAAGCAGCGGTCCTACGAGGACCGCGAGGGCGTCAAGCGCACGGTCTACGAGCTGGACGTCGACGAGGTCGGCGCCAGCCTGCGCAATGCCACGGCCAAGGTCACCAAGACCACCGGCCGCGGTGGCCAGGGTGGTTACGGCGGCGGTGGCGGCGGTGGCCAGGGTGGCGGCGGCTGGGGCGGCGGCCCCGGTGGCGGTCAGCAGGGCGGCGGCGGGGCTCCCGCCGACGACCCGTGGGCGACCGGCTCGCCGGCCGGCGGCGGCCAGCAGGGCGGCGGTGGCTGGGGCGGCGGCTCCGGCTCCGGCTCCGGCGGCGGCTACTCGGACGAGCCGCCCTTCTAGGCCGCCTCGGCGGTCTGGTCAGGGCGACCAGCACAAACTTCTTGATCACACTGGAGAGAGACAATGGCGAAGCCGCCTGCTCGCAAGCCTAAGAAGAAGGTTTGCGTGTTCTGCAAGGAGAAGATCTCCTACGTCGACTACAAGGACACGAACCTGCTGCGGAAGTTCATTTCCGACCGCGGCAAGATCCGTGCCCGCCGGGTCACCGGCAACTGCACCCAGCACCAGCGTGACGTCGCCACGGCCGTGAAGAACAGCCGTGAGATGGCGCTGCTGCCCTACACCTCGACTGCTCGCTAAAGGGAGGGTGACCGAATCATGAAGATCATCCTCACGCACGAGGTCTCCGGCCTCGGCACCGCCGGCGACGTCGTGGACGTCAAGGACGGCTACGCTCGCAACTACCTGGTCCCGCGCGGTTTCGCGATCCGCTGGACCAAGGGTGGCGAGAAGGACGTCGAGCAGATCCGTCGCGGTCGCAAGATCCGCGAGATCGCCACGATCGAGCAGGCCAACGAGGTCAAGGCTCAGCTCGAGGGCGTGAAGGTCCGCCTGGCCACCCGCTCGGGTGAGGCCGGCCGTCTCTTCGGCTCCGTCACCCCGGCCGACATCGCCTCGGCGATCAAGGCTGCCGGTGGTCCGGACGTGGACAAGCGCCGCGTCGAGCTCGGCACGCCGATCAAGACCCTGGGCGCGCACCAGGTGTCCGTGCGTCTGCACGCCGAGGTCTCCGCGAAGGTCGGCATCGAGGTCGTCGCCGCCTGATCGCTGTGCTCGGCACATCGTGTCGAAGGGGCCGCACCGGACGAGGTGCGGCCCCTTTGCCGCGTTCGGGGTGACGAGTTCGCCGTGTTCGGGGTGACGAGGTTGTCCCGGAGGCCAGAGGTGGTGTCCCGGACAGGGAATGAGGGGCTGTGCCCGCGGACGGGTAGCCGGCCCCGGTGGCGCGGGTGCCGTATCCGCGGTGCGGAGCCCCGGTTCGGGCCGGCGGAGTCCTGTCGGCGTTACGGGGGCCGCCCTGACGGCGCACCGTTCCGCCCGGACCCGGTGTTGGACGGGCCCCGTTTCGGACGGACCCGGTGTCGCCCGGACCTCGTGTCGGACGGACCCCGAGTCAGCGGGTCGCGCCGGTGACGATCCAGCGCCCGGACCGTGTCCTGGCCGCGAGCGTGACCAGCCGGATCGACATCATCAGGGCCATCACCCACCACAGGGCGGTGAGGCCGCCTCCGAGGTGCGGTACGGCGAGCGCCACCGGGGCGAACACGGCGAGTGTCGCGATCATGGCCCAGGCCAGGTACGGACCGTCGCCGGCACCCATCAGCACGCCGTCCAGGACGAAGACCACCCCCGAGACCGGCTGGGTGAGCGCGACGACCAGCAGGGCGGGGAGCAGGAGTTCGTGCACCGCCGGATCACCGGTGAACATCGGGAGGATCAGCGGCCGGGCGATCACCACCAGCAGGCCCAGCACCACCCCGGAGGCGATGCCCCACTGCACCATCCGCCGGCAGGCCGCCTTGGCGCCGGCCACGTCCTCGGCTCCCAGGTAGCGGCCGATGATGGCCTGCCCGGCGATGGCGATGGCGTCCAGGGCGAAGGCCAGCAGCGACCAGAGCGACACGATGATCTGGTGGGCGGCGATCTCGGCGTCGCCGAGCCGGGCCGCCACCGCTGTGGCGATCAGCAGGACCGCGCGCAGCGACAGCGTGCGGATCAGCAGGGGTGTCCCTGCCTGGGCGCAGGCCCGGATGCCGGCGGCGTCGGGGCGCAGGGAGGCACCGTGCCTGCGCGCTCCGCGCACCACGACGACGAGGTAGGCCGCCGCCATGCCGCACTGGGCGAGGACGGTGCCCCAGGCGGAGCCGGCGATGCCGAGACCGGCGCCGTAGACGAGGGCCGCGTTGAGGGCGGCGTTGGCGGCGAAGCCGCCGATCGCGACCTTGAGCGGGGTCCGGGTGTCCTGGAGCCCCCGCAGCACGCCGGTGGCGGCCAGTACGACGAGCATGGCCGGTATGCCGAGGGCGCTGATCCGCAGATAGGTCACGGCATACGGGGTGGCCGTGTCGGAGGCACCGAAGAGCCCGACCAGTGCCGGAGCGGCCACCAGCGTCGCCGCGGCCACGGCGGCACCGAGCAGCAGGGCGAGCCAGATGCCGTCCATGCCCTGCCGGATCGCGGCCGGAAGGTCTCCCGCGCCGACCCGGCGGGCGACCGCGGCGGTGGTGGCGTAGGCGAGGAAGACGAAGACGTTGACCGCGGTCAGCAGCAGGCCGCCGGAGATGCCGAGCCCGGCCAGCTGTGGGGTGCCGAGGTGGCCGACGATCGCACTGTCGACCATGAGGAAGAGCGGCTCCGCGACGAGTGCGCCGAAGGCGGGGAGGGCGAGCGCCACGATCTCGCGATCGTGGCGTCTGCTGCGCTGCGCGGTCGCGGGGGCCTGATTCATGCGGCCCACCGTAATCTTCCACAGGTAAGAGGTGCAAGGGTCCTAGGTCCCTTACTGGGCACTCGGAGGGGCGATCTCCTCTGCGCCGTTTGTCGCGATCTTGAACCCCTCGCGAAAGTTTTTCTTCTGCACAGCCGGTGGATGGTAAAAGTGCAGGTCAGGGCGGCGGGGTTGGGGTGATTGTGTGTTTGTCCACAGCGCTTTCCCCCGCGCTGTGCACAGGTTTGGCGCGCTTCTCCACAGGTTGGGCCCGACCATCCACATGGCCTGTGGATAACCGTCTTGGCTGGCGGTGCCGTCGGCCCTACCGTGGTGCGGCGCCCGCCGCCTGTTCCGGCCCCGAAACCCCAGCGAACTCGACGCGTCGGACCGGGAGTCGGGCGCCTCATGTGTCAGCGCGGTGCCGTATGAAGGACGAGGACGGCATCGGGGAATGCGCCGTGCCCGGAAGGGCGCGCGTCGCGGTCGGAGGGAGGTGCCGGGGTGAGCCAACAGGAGATGGAAGATGCCTGGGCGGCGGACATGGGTCCCAGTGATCGCCTGCCGGCCTCCCGGTCCCCCCGCGGTGGCGACCGGGCGCGGACCGAGCGGCACGACCGCGGCCAGGACGACTGGTCGGGCGGCTCCGGCTTCGAGCGCGTGCCCCCGCAGGATCTGGACGCCGAGCAGTCCGTGCTCGGCGGCATGCTGCTCTCCAAGGACGCCATCGCCGACGTGGTGGAGGTCCTCAAGGGCAACGACTTCTACCGCCCGGCGCACGAGACCGTCTACCAGGCGATCCTCGACCTCTACGCCAAGGGCGAGCCCGCCGACCCGATCACGGTCGCCGCGGAGCTGACGAAGCGCGGCGAGATCACCAAGGTCGGCGGCGCGTCCTATCTGCACACCCTGGTGCAGTCGGTGCCGACGGCGGCGAACGCGGAGTACTACGCCGAGATCGTCCACGAGCGGGCGGTGCTGCGGCGGCTGGTCGAGGCGGGCACCCGGATCACCCAGATGGGATACGCGGCCGACGGCGACGTGGACGAGATCGTCAACAACGCCCAGTCCGAGATCTACGCCGTCACCGAGCAGCGGACCAGCGAGGACTACCTCCCGCTCGGCGACATCATGGAGGGCGCCCTCGACGAGATCGAGGCCATCGGCTCGCGCAGCGGCCAGATGTCGGGCGTCCCGACCGGCTTCACGGATCTGGACTCGCTCACCAACGGACTGCACCCTGGCCAGATGATCGTCATCGCGGCCCGTCCCGCGATGGGTAAGTCCACCCTGGCGCTGGACTTCGCCCGGGCCTGTTCCATCAAGGCCAACATGCCGAGCGTGATCTTCTCCCTGGAGATGGGGCGCAACGAGATCGCGATGCGACTGCTGTCCGCCGAGGCCCGGGTCGCCCTGCACCACATGCGGTCGGGCAGCATGACCGACGAGGACTGGACCCGGCTGGCCCGCCGGATGCCGGACGTCTCCGGCGCCCCGCTCTACATCGACGACTCGCCCAACCTGTCGATGATGGAGATCCGGGCCAAGTGCCGACGGCTCAAGCAGCGCAATGACCTGCAACTGGTCGTCATCGACTACCTCCAGCTGATGCAGTCCGGCGGCGCGCGGCGCCCCGAGAGCCGTCAGCAGGAGGTCTCGGACATGTCCCGGAACCTGAAGCTGCTGGCCAAGGAGCTCGAAGTCCCGGTCATCGCGCTGTCGCAGCTGAACCGTGGTCCGGAGCAGCGGACGGACAAGAAGCCGATGGTGTCGGACCTGCGTGAGTCGGGCTCCATCGAGCAGGACGCCGACATGGTCATCCTGCTGCACCGCGAGGACGCCTACGAGAAGGAGTCACCGCGGGCGGGCGAGGCGGACCTGATCGTGGCGAAGCACCGTAACGGTCCGACCGCGACGATCACCGTGGCCTTCCAGGGCCACTACTCCCGGTTCGTGGACATGGCTCAGACCTGACGGAGCGGACGTGCAGGGTCTCGCGGCTGATGTCGTCATCTCACGGACCGTGTCGTACCGATGTCATGGACGACATCACCGTGAGACCAGTGCGTGGGTGCTGCTGCTCAGCGCCTCGTCTCGTACCTGGTCAGGACCACGCCGCCGGGAAACGTCCGCGTCTCCACCAGGTTCAGGTTCATCCAGCCGTCCAGCGCGGTGAAGAACGGTGTGCCGCCGCCCACCAGGACCGGATGGGCGGCGATCATGTACTCGTCGATCAGCCCGGCGCGCATGGCCGCACCGGCGAGCGTTGCGCCGCCGATGTTCATCGGGCCGCCGTCCTCGGCCTTGAGCCGGGTGATCTCGGCGATCGCGTCGCCGGTGACCAGGCGGGTGTTCCAGTCGACCTCCTCGATCGTGGAGGAGAACACCACCTTCGGCGTGTCCCGCCAGTTCCGCGCGAACTCGATCTCCGCCGGGGTGGCGCCCGGCTGCTGGTCGCCGGTCGGCCAGTAGGAGCTCATCGTCTCCCACAGCTTGCGCCCGTACAGCGACAGGCCACTCGCCTGCTCGTGGTCGAGCCACCACTGGAACAGCTCGTCGCTCGGCGGTCCGCCCCAGCCGATGTCGTCGCCGGCCGCGGCGATGTAGCCGTCCAGGGTCAGGTTCATGCCGTAGATCAGTTTCCGCATGGCCCAGCCTTCCGTCCGTGGGTGTCCGGCGTAGGGACCAGCGGCGCGGGAAACTCATCGGTGCGTGACCGGGCTCGCCGGCAGTCCTCGTGCTCGGGGCTCAGCGTGATGTACTCGGCCGGCACCGGCAAGCCGCCTGCGGCGGATCGTCCGGCACCTCCCATCGGTGGGGATCCTGCAAGCCGCGGAGCGCCATGGACGGCTCCGGGGGCGCGCGGCAGACTCGTCGGCATGGTGGTGCCCCTGCGGGTCCTCACGGCGGACGACTGGCCGCTGTGGCGGGAGGTCCGGCTCGCCGCCCTGGCCGAGGCGCCGGAGGCGTTCACCGCCCGGCTCGCCGACTGGGACCGGGGCGGGGAGGAGCAGTGGCGGGCACGGCTGGAGATGCCCGGCGCCCACCGTGTCGTCGCGCTGCTGGATGGCCGGGCCGTCGGGGTCGCGCGCGGCATTCCCGACGGCAGGGGCGGGTGCGAGCTGAGGTCGGTGTGGGTCGGCCCGGAGGCACGGGGCCATGGTGTCGGGGACCGGCTGATCGAGGCGGTCGAGACCTGGGCCCGGCAGTCGGGGGCCGGGGTGCTGCGGCTCGCGGTGATCCCGGGCAACGAGCCCGCTGTCGCCCTGTACCGGCGCAACGGGTTCGTCACCACGGCCGAGCCCGGTGCGCTGCTGTCCGACGGCGTCACCCGTGAGCGGGTGATGGTGAAGGCGCTCCGCGGGCCCGACGGCGGCGAGGGGTGAGGTGGGGGTGAGCGCCCGCTGCGGTCGTACGGTTCCGGCCGGCCGGGAGGGCCGGATGGGCGCCCCCGGTCGCGCGACCCGTCCCGGCAGTGGGCCCCGGTCCTCCGCGATACGACGCGCCCGAGCGACCCCGCTGCCCCGCGATGCGGCCTGCCGGTACGACGCGCCCGAGTGACCCCGGTGCCCAGCGATACGGCCCGCCCGGGCGACCCGCTGCCCCGCCGTGCGCCCCGCGGGGGCGGCGGAAGCGTGCGCCGTGTCCCGCGCACCGGTAGAAGTGGTCCCCATGACTGACCCGTTCGAGAATCTGCTGCCCGACACCCGGCGGGCCCTGCACCACCGGATCGCCACCGCGCAGGCCCAGGGCCGTTCCCCGTCGCTGGTCGGGGCGGTGGTGCGGGACGGCCGTACGGTGTGGACCGGGGGCCGCGGCGCGGTGGCGGGGCGGGAGCCGGACGGCGACACCCAGTACCGGACGGGCTCGATCACCAAGACCTTCACCGCCGTCCTGGTGCTGCGCCTGCGGGACGAGGGGCTGCTCGATCTCGCCGACCCGCTCGACAAGCACCTGCCGGCGACCGGAGCCGGGGAGGTGACGATCGCCCAGCTGCTCGCCCACACCGGCGGCCTGGCCGCCGAGACCCCCGGCCCCTGGTGGGAGCGGACTCCGGGCGAGCTGCGCCGCGCGCTTCCCGACGTCCTCGGCGAGGAACCGTTCCGGCACCCGCCCGGCCGGGTGCACCACTACTCCAACCCCGGCTACACCCTGCTCGGTTCCCTCGTCGGGCAGCTGCGCGGCGAACCGTGGGAGACCGTGCTGCGGCGCGAGGTGCTGGAACCGCTCGGGATGGACCGGACGACGACGCGGCCCGCGGCCCCGTACGCCGACGGCTGGGCGGTGCACCCGTGGGCGGATGTGCTGCTCCCCGAACCCGCCCAGGACCTGGGCCTGATGGAACCCGCCGGTCAGCTCTGGTCCACGGCCGCCGACCTCGGCCGCTGGGGCGCCTTCCTCACCGCGGGCGACGCGCGGGTGCTCGCACCGGAGACCCTCGCCGAGATGCGCACCCCGGCCGCGGCACCCGGGAGCGACAGCTGGGACGCGGGCTACGGTCTCGGCCTCCAGCTCGTCCGCCGGGACGGCCGGACGCTGGCCGGACACACCGGCTCCCTGCCCGGCTTCCTCGCCACGCTGTGGACGAGCGCGGAGGACCGGCTGGCCGCCGTGGTCATGGCCAATGTGACCGCGGGGCCGGCGGTCGCCGCCGTCGCCGCGGAACTCGTCCGGATCGTGGCCGAGCGCGAGCCCGTCGTCCCCGCCCCCTGGAAGCCGCTCCCGGAGGCCGATCCGGAGCTGCTGGCGCTGACCGGGCCCTGGTACTGGGGGCCGACGCCGTACACGCTGCGCCTCGCCGCCGGCCGCGCCCTGGAGCTCACGCCGCTCGGCGGCGCCGGCCGGGCCTCCCGTTTCCGGGCCGCGAAGGACGGGACGTGGACCGGCCTGGACGGCTATCACGCGGGCGAGACGCTCCGCGCGGTGCGGTCCGACGACGGCTCGGTGAGCCATCTCGACCTGAGGTCCTTCGTGTTCACCCGGCAGCCGTACGACCCCGCGGCCCCGGTGCCGGGCGGGGTCGACCCGCAGGGCTGGCGGCCCTTGCCGTAGCGGTCGCCGCCGTGGGAGTGGCCGACGTCCACGGAGGCGAGCCCGCCGCGGAGACCGCCGGCCGGTGCCGTCGGTCTCCGCGGCCGGCGTCAGAGCTGGAGTTTGAAGCCGATGTGCGAGCCGGTGAAGCCGAGCCGCTCGTAGAAGCGGTGGGCGTCGGTGCGGGTGGCGTCGGAGGTCAGCTGCACCAGCCCGCAGTCCTGGCGGCGCGATTCGGCCACCGCCCACTCGATCAGCAGCGTGCCCAGGCCGCCGCCCCGCTCGTCCGCGTGGATGCGCACGCCCTCGATGACGGAGCGGGTGGTGCCGCGACGGGAGAGCCCGGGTATCACGGTGAGCTGGAGCGTCCCCACGACCCGGCCCGCGCGTTCGGCCACCACCAGATGCTGGTTCGGGTCGGCCGTCAGGCGTTCCAGGGCGCGCAGGTACGGCGCCGGGTCGTCGGGTGACTCGCGCTGCGCGCCGAGCGGGTCGTCGGCCAGCATCGCGACGACGGCGGGGATGTCCTGCGGCGTGGCCGGGCGGATCTCAAGATCACTCATGACCGCACCCTAGACACGTCGCGTCCCGGGAGCGGGGGCTTTCAGACCGCGACGACCGGGGCCGTCGGGCCGATGGCCTCCACCGCGGCGACCAGCGGAGCCAGCTCCGGCACCCCGGAGGCCTCGTCCAGTGCTTCCCGGAGCGCCGCGTCGTGGGTCGGGCGGGCGCGTTCCAGCAGGTCACGGCCGGTCTCGGTGACCTCGGTGTAGATGCCCCGGCGGTCGGTGGGGCAGAGGTAGCGGGACAGCAGGCCGCGGTCCTCGAGCCGGTTGACCAGCCGGGTGGTGGCGCTCTGGCTGAGGACGACCGCGTCCGCGAGCCGGTTCATCCGCAGGTGCCCGCCCTCGCCCCGGTGCTGCCCGCTGAGGACGTTCAGCACGGAGAACTCGCGGACGCTCAGCTCGTGCCCGGTCTGCAGGGCCCGCTCGATATGGGCCTCGATCCTGCCGTGCAGCAGCGTGAGGGCGCACCAGCCCTGCGCGAGGTAGCGCTCCCCGGTGTTCGGCTCGGACATCCGATGTCCTCCTCGGCTCGTCCCACGGCGCACGGCCGTTCCGTCCGGACCCCAGGATAGGCCACCACCGAAATATACGGCGCCTGCAAATGTCTCGCTTGAAAATAGCCAGCGTCTGCAACTATTGTCGGCGCCCGTAAGGAGCGCACGCACGTACACAGGGAAGGCGCACTCATGCCTCTCGCTCTTCTGGCGCTGGCCATCGGCGCCTTCGGCATCGGCACCACCGAATTCGTGATCATGGGGCTGCTCCCCGAGGTCGCGGCCGACTTCCACGTCTCCATTCCGACGGCCGGCCACCTCACCACCGGCTACGCCCTCGGGGTCGTCATCGGGGCCCCGCTGCTCGCCGCGCTGGGCACCCGGATCCCCCGCAAGCGGATGCTGATGCTGCTGATGGGGGTGTTCGTCGCGGGCAACCTGCTCTCCGCGGTCGCGCCCGTCTTCGGCGTGATGCTCGCGGGGCGCGTCCTGGCCTCCCTGGCGCACGGCGCCTTCTTCGGCATCGGCGCGGTGGTCGCGGCCGACCTGGTCGCCCCGCAGAAGCGGGCCGGGGCCATCGCGCTGATGTTCACCGGCCTGACGGTGGCCAATGTGGTGGGTGTCCCGGCGGGCACCTTCATCGGGCAGGGCCTGGGCTGGCGGGTCACGTTCACCCTGGTCGCGGCGCTCGGCGTGGTCGGCCTGGCCGGTGTCGCGGCGCTGGTCCCGGCGCAGCCGCGGCCGGAGGGGGCCCGGCTCCGCGGCGAGCTGGCCGCCTTCCGCAACGTCCAGGTGCTGCTCGCGATGGCGATGACCGTCCTGGGCTTCGGCGGGGTCTTCGCCGCCATCACCTACATCGCGCCGATGATGACCGGGGCGGCGGGCTTCGCGGACTCCTCCGTCACCTGGCTGCTGGTTCTCTTCGGCCTGGGCATGGTCGGGGGCAACCTCGTCGGCGGGAAGTTCGCCGACCGGGCCCTGATGCCGATGCTGTACGTGTCCCTGGCCGCGCTGGCCCTGGTGCTCGGGCTGTTCGCCCTCACCGCGTACGACAAGGTGGCTGCCGCCGTGACCCTGCCGCTGATCGGAGCGCTGGGCTTCGCGACCGTGCCGCCGCTGCAGAAGCGGGTGCTCGACCAGACCGCTGGGGCGCCCACCCTGGCGTCGGCGGTCAACATCGGCGCTTTCAACCTCGGCAACGCGCTGGCCGCTTGGCTCGGCGGGATCGTCCTCGCCCAGGGCTTCGGCCCCACCGCGCCCAACCTGGTGGGCGCGGCGCTCGCGGCGTCCGCGCTCGGGCTGGCCGTGCTCTCCGGTGCCCTGGAGCGCCGGACGGGCCGCGGCGGCGGCCGGATCGTGGCCGGTGGCCGGGCGGCCGAGGAGCTTCAGGCGCCGGCGGCTCACTCGTGACACCGGCGGGGGCACTCCTGACACCGGCGGCTCACTCGTGACAGCTGCCCCCCGGGGACGGCTCCTGCACGCGGGCTGACGCCTTGTCGTCAGCCGGCGCGCCGGGCGGTCCGACAGCGGCCTCAGGGCGCCGGGCCGTCCGACGCGGTGCCCGCCCGCAGTCCGGACCGGTCGGCGCCGCCGGCGGGACGCGCGGTCTCCCGGACCCGGCGGCCGTGCCGGGTGAGGCCCCAGGGCTTCAGGACCGAGACCGCGGTGAGGAACACGTAGAGGGCCGTGGCCACCGCCGGGGCGACCACCAGATCGGTGGCGGCCGCCCCCACCGGCCCGCCGGAGTCGACGGCCGCCGCCGCGTGGTCGATCCGCGAGCGGAGGACGACGACCGAGACGCCGGTCGCGGCGAGGGTGAGCCAGAACTTGGTCAGCACCCAGCGGTGCCGGACCAGCCCCCAGGGCGTGCCCAGGGCCAGCACCACCCCGCTGAGCAGGGAGAGCACGCTGAGCGGGGCGACCAGCCAGTCTCCGAAGATCTTCATCGCACGGTAGGCGGCCTCGGCGGTGACGGCGGATTCGGTGACCGCGGCGGCGATGCCGAGGGTGAGCAGACCGACCGTCAGGCCGAGCCAGCCGACACCGACACAGACATGGACGACGAGGGCGGCCCGGCGGGCGGGGCGGGTCAGATGCATGCCTCCACGGTCGCCGCGGCCGGGCCGGGGCGCATCCCGCAGCGGGAGTATCCGCCGCTGCGCGCGGGCGAGTACGCCTACCCTCGCGGGATGGCGACTCTGCACCTCTTCGACCTGGACGGCACCCTGATACACGGCTCGGCGGCGCCGGTGGAGATCTCCCGGCAGCTCGGTCTCACCGAGGAGATCGCCGAGCTCGAACGGGCCTTCGCGACGCGGCGGATCGAGCCGCCCGCGTTCGCGGAGCGGGTCCGCGACCTCTGGTCCGACCTCACCGAGGCCCATGTGGCGGCGGCGTTCGACGGCGCACCGTGGCTGGACGGCATCCGTGAGGTCTGGGCGGGCATCCGGGACAGCGGCGACCACTGCGCGGTGATCTCCCTGTCGCCCGGCTTCTTCGTGGAGCGGCTGCTGGACTGGGGGGTGCACGCGGCGTACGGATCGCGCTTCCCGGCGGTGCCGTTCCGCGAGCCGGTCGACCCCGCGGGCATCCTCTCCCCCGCGGCGAAGGTCCGGATCGCCGACGAGCTGTGCGTGCGGTTCGGGGTGGCGCGCGCGGACTGCGTGGCCTACGGCGACTCGATGTCGGACGCGGAGCTCTTCGCGGCGGTACCGACGTCGGTCGCGGTGAACGCGGACCACCACCTGACGGACCTCGCGTCCCGGGCATACACCGGACGCGATCTCCGAGAGGCTTACGAACTGGTGCGTAACCGCCGGTAATTCATTACTGACGAGTTGCCTAGGGAATTCTCGGCATTGTGGGCGAGATCACGGAAATCGGGGGGTTTCCGGAAGTGATCGAGATCGGGACTTGTGGTTTCATCCGCGCCCGGTATGGTCGACTCCAGTTCAGCCACGACTCGCTGGCGTCACGTCGAGAGTGACATGGCAGCCTAGCGGGAATGCGGCCTTCGTTACCCGGACTTCCGGCTATTTGTCCGGCGAGGTCATGGGAAGTGGCACGCTGCACGGAAGGGAACTGCGGCCAATGTCACACCAGGCGGCTTTCGTCCGCTTTGTGTTGACTCGTCGGCACTGGTAAGAGCCGTAAAGGATTTTGATCGAGAGCGATCAATTGCGGGCACATTCCAACCTTTGGATGTGCGAAGACTGACCGAAAGACGTTCGAGGCGAGGCAGACCATGGATGCTCCGACCACTACGTCAGCCGATAACGGCGGCTCTGGCGGAAACGGTGGGGACTGGGGTTGGTTCACTCCTGGGCCGAGCAGGAAGCGGACAACGGAACCCGAACACGAGGACCGGGAACAGGCCGACCGGATACCCAGCCGTCCGGTGAGCCCGATCCGCCCGGTGGGCGGCCGCGGCCAGGACAGCGGCCCGGCCGAGCAGTACGACGACACCCCCCGGCCCGGCCCCGCCGCCCCGCCGAACGCCTACGGCGGCGCCCCCGAGCACCAGCGGCCCGCCGACCACGGCCCCGGCCAGGGCGTACGTCCCGGAACCGGCCCGCAGCCGGCGGCCCCCGGGTACGGCACGCCCGAGCGTCCCGCGCCGGACCACACCGACGGCTACGCGGCCCCCGGCTACCGGGCGCCCGAGCCCGCTCCCGCCGAGGAGGAGCAACTGGTCCCCTCCTTCATGCGCCGGACCGGCCAGGGCGCGGCCGCCGCCACCGACCCGCACCGTCCCGCAGAGCGCTACCCCGAAGAGCGCTACTCCGAAGAGCACCGCCCTCAGGAGCAGCGCGCGGCAGCGCCCCGCCCCGGGGACGCCGCCGCGGCGGGCCGCCCTCAGCCGCAGCAGGCCGCCCCGCAACAGGCCGCACCGCAGCAGACGTTCCCTCAGCAGGCCGCCCCGCAGCCCCCGCGCGCCACCTCGCCCCAGCAGTACGCCGGCCGGCCGCAGGCCCCGCAGCCCCCGCACGCCGACCGGCCGCAGCCGCCGTTCGCCTCCGCGCCGCCTGCCCAGCCCGCGCCGTCCGTTCCTCAGGCGCCTGCTCCTCGGGCGCCTGCTCCTCAGACCCCCGCCGCGACAGCGTCGTCTCCGGCCGCCCCGCCCCGGCAGGAGCCCCAGCACCAGCAGCACCAGCCTGAGCAGCCCCAGCACCCCGCGCACCCGGCCACGCCGCAGCCCCCGGCGGGCCCGGCGGGCGGCACCTCGTCCGCCGCCCCCGCCGCCGCAGGCCCCGCAAGCACCATGGGCCCCGCAGCCACCACAGGCCCCGCAAGCACTGCGAGCCCCGCAAGCACCGCCGGCCCCGCGGCCGAGGCGTCCCGCGAGGCGCCCCCCGCCGACCGGCCCCGCCCGGCCGCCGAAGCCGGTACCGCCTCACCGGACGCGATCCTCATCCAGCGCACCATGGCGGAGATCGAGCCCATCGCGGACAAGGTCACCTCGTACTTCTACGCGATGCTCTTCGTCCAGCACCCCGATCTGCGGGCGCTGTTCCCCGCCTCCATGGACACCCAGCGCGACCGCCTGTTCAAGGCCCTGCTGACGGCGGCCCGGCACGTGGACGACTCGGCCACGCTCAGCGAGTACCTCTCCCATCTCGGCCGCGGCCACCGGAAGTACGGCACGCAGCCCGAGCACTACCCGGCGGTCGGCGAGGCCCTGCTCGGCGCGCTCGCCCGCCACGCCCCGGAGAGCTGGAGCGCCGAGACCCAGGCCGCCTGGGTGCGCGCCTACACCGCGATCTCCCAGATCATGATCGACGCGGCGGCCGAGAACGAGCGCACGGCCCCCGCCTGGTGGGACGCGGAGGTGGTCGCCCACGATCTGCGCACCCCCGACATCGCGGTGGTCACCGTGCGGCCCGACCAGCCCTACCCGTTCCGGGCCGGCCAGTACACGTCGCTGGAGACCCCGTGGTGGCCGCGCGTCTGGCGGCACTACTCCTTCTCCTCCGCGCCGCGCTCCGACGGGCTGCTCTCCTTCCATGTGAAGGCGGTCCCGGCGGGCTGGGTGTCCAACGCCCTGGTGCACCGGGCCCGTCCGGGCGACACCATCCGCCTCGGCCCGCCCGCCGGGTCCATGACCGTCGACCACAGCACCGACAACGGACTCCTCTGCCTGGGCGGCGGCACCGGCATCGCCCCGATCAAGGCGCTGGTGGAGGACGTCGCCGAGCACGGCCGCAAGCGCCCCGTCGAGGTCTTCTACGGCGCCCGCAGCGACCACGACCTCTACGACATGGACACCCTGCTGCGGCTGGAGAAGTCGCACTCCTGGCTGGCGGTGCGGCCGGTCGTCTCGCACGGCCCGACCAACGGCCTCAGCGGCCCGCTGCCCGACGCCGTCCGGCAGTACGGCCCCTGGAACGCCTACGACGCGTACCTCTCCGGCCCGCCCGGCATGATCCGCAGCGGTATCGACGCGCTCACCGGCATCGGCATCCCCTCGCACCGCATCCGGCACGACTCCCTCGAAGAGCTGGTGGCGGCGGGCGCCTGATGGACGCGGACGTGGAGACGGATCCCGGTGCGGCGCCGTCCGCCACCGAGCCTCCCGTGCCGTCGCCCGGCCCCGCCGAGCGCCCCGGCAGCGACGGCGAGCACGCGGTGCAGCGGGCGCTGGGGACGACCGCCCGCGCCGACCGGTTCTACCGGGAGCAGGTGCTCGACCGGCTGAACGACCGGATGCGCGATTTCGTCGGCCGCCAGGAGATGTTCTTCCTGGCCACCGCGGACCGGCACGGCGAGTGCGACAGCTCGTTCCGGGCCGGGCCGCCCGGCTTCCTCCAGGTCCTGGACGACCGGACGCTGGTCTACCCCGAGTACCGGGGCAACGGTGTGCACGCCAGCCTGGGCAACATCGAGGAGAATCCGCACCTCGGCATCATGCTGATCGACTTCCTCCGGGACCGGATCGGGCTGCACATCAACGGCCGGGCGAGGATCGTCCCCGACGCGGAGATGCGGGCCGACCGTCCGGAGCTGCCGGTCGACCCGGTGCCCGGCCGCCGGGCCCGGGTCTGGGTCGAGGTCACCGTCGAGGAGGCGTACATCCACTGCGCCAAGCACATCCCGCACCTGCGGAAGGTCCCGGCGCAGGACCGTGCGCAGGCATGGGGGACCGACGACGTCAAGCGCAAGGGCGGGGATTTCTTCGGCGCGGCCGCCGGGGCCGGCAGTCGTCCGCCGTACACCCGGCCGCCCCGGGAGGGCGCGGACGGGCCGCCGTGGGCCGGCGAGGGGGCCGCGGGCTGGCGCCGGGTCGCCGAACAGGCCCTCGCGGAGGCCCGCCGCCGGGACGCGGGGAGCCGGCCGGCCCCGTACGGCGGCTGGTTCCGCTGAGCGGACGGCCGTCCGGGGCACCTCCCCCGGCGCGGCTGCCGTCGTATCAGCCCAGGTCGGGGGCGTGCATCGCGCGCACACCCTCGATGTTGCCGTCCAGGTAGTGGCGCAGCGACAGCGGGACGACCTCGACCGAGGCGATGCCCACCCGGCTGAACGGGATGCGCTCCACCGCGTACTCCCCGCACGGCTCCTCGACCTCGGGCCCGTGCCGCCGGGAGAGGTCCAGCGATTCGAGCCGGCAGACGAAGAAGTGCTGCACCTTCACTCCGGTCACCCCGCCGTCGGTGATGTGCTCGACGGTGTCGACGAAGACCGGGACGACGTCGGTGACCTTGGCGCCGAGCTCCTCGTCCACCTCGCGGTGGAGGGCGTCGACGACGGTGGCGTCCTCCGGTTCGACCCCGCCGCCCGGGGTGATCCAGTAGGGCGGACACCCGGGCTTGGTCCGCTTGATCAGCAGCATCTCGTCACCGTCGAGCAGGATGGCGCGGGCGGTTCGCTTGACCACGGGTCGTTCGGTCATGGGAGAGATGTCGCCCGGCCGGGGCCCTCCGAAACGTTTGCGGAGGCGGCCCTTCCCACCGGGGCAGGCGGTGTCTGTCCGACGGTCACCAGTCCACCGCGGCGCGCAACAGCCAGTCGTGCGCCCGGGCGATGTGCGGCAGCCCGAGGGTGCCGGTCCGCACGGCCAGGAAGTAGGTGCGCAGCGGTGGCACCGGCGGGTCGAGCAGCGCGACGACCTCCCCGGTGTCCAGCGCGTCCTCGCAGAGGTAGCGGGGGAGCACGGCCATCCCGGCCCCGGCCGCCACACAGGTCAGCACCGCGCGCAGATCGGGGGCGATCACGGTGCCCGGGGCGGCGGGCTTCGCGTCGAAGACGGCCGCCCAGTAGCGGGAGACCAGCGGCAGGCTCTCGTGCACCTCGACCACCGGGAGCTGTTCCAGCGCCGGTAACCCCCGCGCCTGGACACCGCCGTAGGCACCGATCCGGGCCGCCCAGCGGGGCGCGGCCACCAGGACGTGCTCCTCGTCGCAGAGCGGAGTCGCGGTCAGCAGACCGCCGCGGGGGCGGGCGGTGGAGATGGCCAGATCGTGATGTCCACAGGCGAGTCCGTCGAGGGTCTCCTCCGCGCCGCCGAAGACCGTCCGGAGCGCCGGCCCCTGGGCGAGCAGCGGCATCAGGGCGGGCAGCACCCGCAGCGCGGTGAACTCGGGCGGGCCCGCGAGGTGGAGGGTGTGCCGGGCCGGGCCGTCGGCCCCGGTGATCTCCACCAGGGCGTCGAGGTGCGGAGCCACCCGGTGGGCCAGCTCGTCGCCGACGCCGGTGGGGGTGACGCCACGGGCCCGGCGGAGGAAGAGGGGGCGGCCGAGCTGCCGTTCCAGGGCGCGTATCTGGCCGGTGACGGCGGGCTGGGAGAGACCGAGCAGGGCGGCGGCGCGGGTGAACGACCCCGCCCGGTGCACGGTCACGAAGGTACGGAGCAAGGTCAGGTCCATGCCGACCCTCCGTTCGCCGACGCGGACAGTCCGTCAACTATAAGAATGCCGATAGGCCTGTGTCGCTACGGTGATTGGACACTGACGCAGAGTCAACTAGCCTGGAATCCGCGGTTCGTTGTTCATTGAACCGGGACGGCTCGAGCCACGAGGGGGGAGGCTCGAGCCGTCCGTCGCCGGTTCACCGGCCGCGGCGCTCGGGTCGGTTACGGAGTCGCCGCCTCCGCGGACGCATCCAGCGCCCGCAGCACATCCGCCACCAGGTCCTCGGGGTCCTCGGCGCCGACCGAGAAGCGGATGAAGCCCTCTGGCACCGCGTCGCCGCCCCACCGGCCGCGCCGCTCCGCGGTGGACCGCACGCCACCGAAGCTGGTCGCGTCGTCCACCAGCGACAGCGCGGCCAGGAACCGTTCGGCCCGGGCCCGGTCCGCCAGCACGAAGGACACCACACAGCCGAACCGGCCGCCGCGCATCTGCCGGACCGCGACCGCGTGGGACGGGTCGCCGGGCAGACCGGGGTGGCGCAGCCCGGTCACCTCGGGCCGGCCGCGCAGCGCCTCGGCGAGCACCAGGGCGGTCGCGGCCTGCCGGTCCACGCGCAGGTGCAGCGTGGCCAGCGAACGGTGCGCCAGCCAGGCCTCCATCGGACCGAGGATCGCCCCCGCGGTCCTGCGCCACCGCCTCACCTCCGCGGCACGCTCCGGATCGCGGCAGGTGACGTAGCCGAGCAGCACATCGCCGTGCCCGGTCAGCGCCTTGGTGCCGCTGGCGACCGAGAAGTCCGCGCCGAGGTCCAGCGGCCGCTGGCCGAGCGGGGTGGCCAGGGTGTTGTCCACCGCGACCAGGGCCCCGGCCGCGTGCGCGGCGTCCGCCAGGCGGCGGATGTCGCACACCTCCAGCCCGGGGTTGGACGGTGTCTCCAGCCACAGCAGCTTCGCGCCGTCGAGCAGCGCGAGCTGGGCGTCCCCGGCGGTGGGCGCGGTGCGCACCTCGACGCCGTACGCCTCCAGGCGCTCCCGGACCAGCGGCAGTGCCTGGTAGCCGTCGTCCGGCAGCACCACGGCGTCCCCGGACCGCAGCTGGGAGAGGAGGACCGCGGAGACGGCGCCCATCCCGGAGGGGAAGGCGACCGTCGTGACCTCCTCTCCCGGGGCCTCCAGCTCGCCGATCGCCCGCTCCAGCCCGGTCCAGGTCGGGTTCTCGTCGCGGCCGTAGGTGTACGGGCCGACGGGGTCGCCCGGCAGGTGGTAGTGGGCGGCGAACACCGGTCCCGGCAGGCTCGGCTCGTACGGCACGGGCTCGGGCAGGCCGGCCCGCACCGCGCGGGTTCCGTCACCGGTCATGGGCTCTCTCCCTGCTGTTCCGGTCATGGGTGATCAGTCGTCGTCGGGCAGGACCAGGTGCAGCGCCCAGGAGACGATCGAGACGATCAGGCCGCCGACGACCGCGGTCCAGAAGGTGTCCACATGGAAGGTGAGGCCGAGCTCGCCCGCAAGCCAGGAGGTGAGCAGCAGCATCAGGGCGTTGATCACCAGGATGATCAGCCCCAGCGTGAGGATGAACAGCGGGATCGACAGCAACTTGACGACCGGCTTGACGACGAAGTTCACCAGCCCGAAGAGCAGGGCGACGAGTATCAGGGTGAGTGCTTGGCGGCCCGTGCCGGTGCCGGGCAGGGTGATGCCCTGGAGCAGCCAGATGGCCACAGCCAGGGCACCCGCGTTGGCGAGCGTCTTGACTACGAAGTTCTTCATGGTGGGATCGTCGCAGAGAGAACCTGAAGCTAAAGGGGTGGAGTGGTGAAGGCCTTCCGGCTGGAAGAACTGGAGGCGGAGCGGGCCGCCAACGACGGGGCATACCTACAGTTCCTTCGCGAAAGGAACATGTCGGTCGGGCTCTACGCGCTGGACGCCGGCACCACCGATCCCCAGAGCCCGCACCGGCAGGACGAGGTCTACTTCGTGGTCAGCGGCCGGGCCTCGATCACCGTGGGGCTTGAGACCACCCAGGTGGCCCGGGGCAGCGTGGTGTACGTGCCCGCCGGAGTGCCCCACAAGTTCCACCACATCAGCGAGGACCTGCGGGTCATGGTCGTCTTCTCTCCGCCGGAGAGCTGACCCGAGCCGCCCGGACCCGTAGGGGGCCGCTCCGGGACGGACGGGGGGCGCGGGCCGTCCGCCGGGCGCCCCGCCCGCCTAGCATCGAAAGCAACCCGGACGACCGGGACGACGAGTGGAAGCGGGACGGTCATGGGAGTCAAGGAGACCTTCAGGGGCATGCCGTGGTGGGTGAAGTGGGTCGCGGTGCCGGTGCTGGCGCTCGTCGTCTTCGGCGGGCTGATCGGGACGGTGCTCGGCGTCGTCATCCATCTGCTCTTCAAGATCCTGGTGTTCGTCGCGCTCGTCGCCGGGCTCGTGTACGTGGTGCGGAAGTTCACCTCCTCCACCTCCTCCCGCGGCGACGCGTGACGCGGGCGTCCCTCCGGGGGCGGCCCGGGCCCAGGGCCCGTCCGGACGCCAGACCCTGGACCCCGGACGCCGGACCCCAGGTCCCGCCGGATCCGGCCGGTGGGCCGGACGGCAGGCCCTAGCCCAGCCGGGCGACAGCCGGAAGGAATCCCTCCTGTCGCCGCCGCCCTCCGGTTACAGTGCCGACGGCCGACGCTGGGGGTGTCATTGGCTACGGTGCACACGGACGGGGCTTCCGCGGACGGGGCCTCCCCTCCGACACTGATCGGGTCCGTGCAGCGCGCGCTGCGCCTCCTCGAGGCGGTCGGGAACCACCGCGACGGGGCCCCGGCGAAACAGCTCGCGCGCGAGGTCGGGCTGCCGCTGCCCACCGCCTACCACCTGCTGCGCACCCTGACCCACGAGGGCTATCTCCGCCGTGAGCAGGGGGTGTTCGTCTACGGTGAGGCCGCCGCGAGCCTCGGCACCAGCGGTGAGCGGCAGCGCGGCCGGGCCGGCGTCACGGACGCGGTGCGGACCCTGAGCCGCCGGCTCGGGGTCCCGGTCTACTTCGCCGTCTACCGCGAGGGCGAGATCGACGTGGTGGCGGTGGCCGACAGTCCCCAGGCCCCGGCGGTCGAGGAGTGGGCGGACTTCCGGGAGACCGGGCACGCCCACGCGATCGGGCAGTGCCTGCTCTCCCAGCTCGACGAGGACGCCCGGCGCGACCACCTCTCCCGCCATCCGGTCCGGGCGATCACCCCGTACACCGTGCGTGACCAACGCGCCCTGGCGGAGCGGCTGGCCGCGGTGCGCCCGCGGCAACCGGTCGTCGAACGGCAGGAGTACGCCCTCGGTGCGGTCTGCGCCGCGCTGCCGATCACCGCCGGTTCGGCGGCGGCCACCATGGCTCTCTCGCTCCCGTCGGACCAGGCGGAACGGCTCCGGCCGGTCGTCGAGGAGCTCCGGTCCGGGATCGGGGAGCTCCTCACCACCTGGGCGCTCACTATCAGTATCTGAAAACTCACTCCTTGTGATCTTTCGGGGCGGTGATGGACGATGTCCCGCATGCGCGACGCGATCCAGGCAGAGCTGATGATGAGCTTCCTCGTCTCCGAGGAGCTGTCGTTCCGTATTCCGGTGGAGCTGCGGTACGAGGTGGCGGATCCGTACGCCGTCCGGCTCACCTTCCACCTCCCCGGGGACGCCCCCGTGACCTGGGCCTTCGCCAGGGAGCTGCTGCACGACGGCCTCGTCGCGCCGGTCGGTGACGGAGATGTGCACATCCGTCCCCAACTGCCGGGTTTCAGCACCGATGTGCTGATCCGGCTTCAGGTCGGGGAGGACGGAGCGGCGTTCCGCGTCGGTGCCGCACCGCTGATCGCCTTCCTCGACCGCACCGAACGGCTGGTCCCGCTGGGCCGCGAGCCGTGGTGCGCCGATCTCGAAGGCGGCCTGGAGGCGGCCCTGGAGGACATCCTCGCCACCGAGCGGAACGCCGGCTGAGTCGCCCGCCCCCGGATCGTCAGCGCTTGCGGCGGCGGCCCCGCCCCGTCCGCTCCGGAACCGCCCCGTCCGCCTCCGCGGCCGCGGGGCGGTCCGCCGAGACGACCAGCGCGGCCAGGACCGTGGTCACCGGCACCGACGCCACCAGACCGATGCTGCCCACCAGCGTCCGCACGATCTCCTCTGCGACGATCTCGCTGTTCGCGACCGTCCCCACACTGCTCTGCGCGACCGAGAACAGCAGGAGCAGCGGCAGCGCCGCGCCCGCGTAGGCCAGCACCAGGGTGTTGACCACCGACGCGATGTGGTCCCGGCCGATGCGCAGACCCGCCCGGTAGAGCCGGCGCGCCGACATCGACGGATCCGCCTGCTTCAGCTCCCACACCGCCGAGGTCTGCGTCACCGTCACGTCGTCGAGCACGCCCAGCGAACCGATGACCACCCCGGCCAGCAGCAGACCGCTCAGATCGATGCCCGGGAACAGGCCGTGGATCAGCCCCGTCTCGTCCGAGGTGTTGCCGGTCAGCCGCGCCCAGCCGATGAACAGCGAGCCCAGCAGGCCGATCAGCAGCAGCGAGATCAGCGTGCCCAGCACCGCCACGGACGTCCGGGCGCTGACGCCGTGGCACATGTAGAGCGCGATCAGCATGATGGCGCTGCTCCCCACCACCGCCACCACCAGCGGATTCGAGCCTTGCAGGATCGCCGGCAGGATGAACAGGGACAGCACCGCGAAGCTCACCGCGAGCGCGATCAGGGCGAACAGGCCCCGCAGCCGGCCGACGGCCACCACCGCGATCGCGAAGATGCCCGCGAGCAGCGCCATCGGGACCGTCCGGTCGGCGTCGGTGACCGAGTACTGCAACTCCCGCGGTGCGTCCGGGGCGTACGCCACGACGACCCCCTGCCCGGCGTCCAACTGGCGTGGCGCGTCCGGCTGGACGATCTCGTCGAACTTCCGGCCCTTGTCCTTGCCGGAGGTGATCTCCACGGTCGCCTTCTTGCACGAGCCGCCGTCCCGGCCCGCACCGCCCTGCCCCGGTGGGGGCTGCTGCTCCGGCCCACCGGAGGCGGGCGGCTGCTGGGACCCGCCGCCCGCGGCGGCACAGCTCACCGTCGTGACGGTGAGGACCCGGCCCGACTCGGTCTTCCGGTCGAAGCCGACCCCGGAGGGTTTGTGGTCCGGCACACCGCCCGGCCACAGGACGACCAGCCCCGCCACCACGGCCGCGGCGAACGGGATCAGCACCGCCGCGATGACCTTGCGGAGGTGCCGGGAGACGGGCACGGCGGGACCGTGGCTGTGGGTGTGCGCGTGGGCATCGGGTGATGGGGTCACCGCCCGATCATCGCAAGAGCGGGAACGAGCGGAACCCCCGCCGCCGGTACTCGCGGGTACGGCCGACGCCGTACCCGGCCGGCCGCGCCCCGCCGCACGCCGCGCACACCGGGCCGTGCGCAGGGCAGTTCGGCGAGCGGGAACCGGGGGAGCGCCCGGGCCCGGACCGCGCCCCCGCAGCCCCCCTTTTCACCTTCCGGAACGAACCGTTAACGTGAGGGCACTTTGCACACGCGGGAGCTCGGAGCACCGGGCTGAGAGGGCGCTGACGGACGGACCCGGGGGGAACCCCGGACCCCACAGCTGCGTCGACCGCCGAACCTGTTACCGGGTAATGCCGGCGTAGGGAGTAGGTCTCATGACCATCCAGGATGCACACACGCCTGCCTCGACTGCGGACGAGGCGAAGACGATCGGGTGGCACAAGGGCTACCTGACCGGATCGCGCCCCGACCTCAGGGTCCCGGTGCGGCAGGTGCACCTCACCAACGGCCGGGACGTCACGCTGTACGACACCTCCGGCCCGTACACCGACCCGGCCGTCGACACCGACGTGCGCCGCGGACTCGCGCCGCTCCGGGAGAACTGGATCATCGGCCGGGGCGACACCGAGGAGTACGCCGGACGGCCGCTGCGCCCCGAGGACGACGGCATCAAGCACACCGCGCCGCGCGGCGGGCTGAAGAACCTCGACGCCGTCTTCCCGGGCCGTCCGCGGCAGCCCCGCCGGGGCCGGGACGGCGCCGCGGTGACCCAGCTCGCGTACGCCCGGCGCGGGGAGATCACCGCGGAGATGGAGTACGTCGCGCTCCGCGAGAACGTCTCCCCGGAGGTGGTGCGCGAGGAGATCGCCGCCGGACGTGCGGTGCTCCCCGCCAACGTCAACCACCCGGAGACCGAGCCGATGATCATCGGCAAGCGGTTCCTGGTGAAGGTGAACGCCAACATCGGCAACTCCGCGGTCACCTCCTCCATCGAGGAGGAGGTGGAGAAGATGACCTGGGCCACCCGCTGGGGCGCCGACACGGTCATGGACCTCTCCACCGGCCGCAACATCCACACCACCCGCGAGTGGGTGCTGCGCAACTCCCCCGTCCCGATCGGCACCGTCCCCCTCTACCAGGCACTGGAGAAGGTCGACGGCAAGGCCGAGGAACTGACCTGGGAGATCTACAAGGACACCGTCATCGAGCAGGCCGAGCAGGGTGTGGACTACATGACGGTCCACGCCGGCGTGCTGCTGCGCTATGTCCCGCTCACCGCCCGCCGCAAGACCGGCATCGTCTCCCGCGGCGGCTCGATCATGGCCGCCTGGTGCCTGGCGCACCACAAGGAGAGCTTCCTCTACGAGAACTTCGAGGAGCTCTGCGACATTCTGGCGACCTACGACGTCACCTTCTCACTGGGCGACGGGCTGCGCCCCGGCTCCATCGCGGACGCCAACGACGAGGCGCAGTTCGCGGAGCTGAGGACGCTGGGCGAGCTCAACTCCGTGGCCAAGTCCCGCGGCGTGCAGACGATGATCGAGGGCCCGGGCCATGTCCCGATGCACAAGATCAAGGAGAACATCGACCTCCAGCAGGAGATCTGCGAGGAGGCGCCGTTCTACACGCTCGGCCCGCTGACGACCGATGTGGCGCCCGCGTACGACCACATCACCTCGGGCATCGGCGCCGCGATGATCGCCTGGTGGGGCACGGCGATGCTCTGCTACGTCACGCCCAAGGAGCACCTGGGCCTGCCGGACCGGGACGACGTGAAGACCGGTGTCATCACGTACAAGATCGCGGCGCATGCGGCGGACCTCGCCAAGGGGCATCCGGACGCGCAGGCGTGGGACGACGCGCTCTCCGACGCCCGGTTCGAGTTCCGCTGGGAGGACCAGTTCAACCTGGCGCTCGACCCGGACACGGCGCGCGCCTACCACGACGCGACCCTCCCGGCGGAGCCCGCCAAGACCGCGCACTTCTGCTCCATGTGCGGTCCGAAGTTCTGCTCGATGAAGATCAGCCGGAGCATCACCGAGCAGTTCGGCGGTGACTCCGGCGCCGATCCGGCGGAGATCGAGGCGGGGATGCTGGAGAAGTCCAAGGAGTTCGCGGCGAGCGGGAACCGGGTCTATCTGCCGCTGGCGGACTGACGGCGCCCGCACGCCCCGCGCCCGCACATCCCGCACCCGAACGCCCCGCGCCCCCGGGCCCGTCCACGGACGGACCGGGGGCGCGGCGTCGGTCCGGTGTCCCGGTGCCGCCGGCGTCAGGAACCCACGCCCGCCAGCTCCGCGACGGCCTCCCGCGCTGCCGTGATGGCCCCCTCGCGCATCGTCCCCGACGACGGGGCCGTGCTGTGCTCGAAGTCGCTGCCGTTGTACGTGACGGTGACCACCGCGTTCTTCGCACGGACGGCCACCACTGTCCTCCGGGTGGGCTGGCCGTCCTCCTTGGTGACCTCCGTGCCCACCGACGCCTGGTCGCCCAGGTCCGGTACGGCCGTCGGCTGCCGGTGCCCGCCGTACACCGCACCGGCCGTCCGGCTCCGCTCGCCGGCCGGAGAGACCTCGTACGCCACGTCGAGCCACCGGTAGTCGAAGCCCTGCAGCGCATGCCACGAACAGCCGGAACGCCGCCGGGCATCGGTGCTCCGGATCTCGGAGCCGTTCGTTCCGGAGCCCGGCACCAGCTTCTCGACCGTCTTCGCCGAGAGCGCGCCGCACGGGGCGGGCGGCTTGTCGAAGCCGGAGGGGGCCGACTTCAGCGACGGCGCGGAGTCGGATGTTGCCGCGGGACGCGTGGCCCCGGACGGATCACCGGTCAGGCCCCAGCCCGCGGCGGCGAGCACCGCGACGGGCAGCAGGCGGGCGGCCAGCGTGACAGGGAGAGACAGCACAGCGGTGTTCTCTTCGGTCGTGACGGCGTGAGGTCGTGACGGCGTGAGGTCGTGACGGGGTGCAGTCCTGCAGTGGTGCAGTGGTGCAGTGGTGCACTCGTGACGCGTACGGGGAACCGAGCCTGCCATACGAATCCGGCCACGAACAGACGTTCCGGTGACGAGGTCGTCTCCACCCGGTGGCCGACGGTCCGCGGCCGGTGCCCGCGCGGAGCGCCGGGCGGCCGCCGTCGTGCAGGTCGGCCGCCGTCGTGCAGGGCCGTGCCGCGCGGAGCGACGGAGCACCGGCTTCCGGCCACCGCACCGTCACTCCGGCCACCGCACCGTCACTCCGGCGGGTGCACCGTCATTCCGGCAGGTGCACCGTCATTCCGGCGGGTGCTCCGGCCCGCCGTACTCCGGGCTCGTGTAGCCGGGGCTGTTGAAGCGCGGGCGGCTGTCCTCCGGCCCGGCCTCGGCCGCCGGACTGCTGAACCCCGGCCGGGAGTAGCCCAGATGCGGCGTGCGCGAGACTGGCTCCGTCCGCTCGCCGTCCCCGTCGGACGACGCCGCCGGGCCGGCCTGGGCCTCCCGGAGGAACGGCAGCAGCCCACGCTCCAGCAGCGCCCGCCGCCAGGCCTCCCGGGCCTCGCCGACCACGGTGGCCCGGTCCTCCTCCGCGGTGGCCCGCACCGAACTCGCCCCGTTCCGGAGCGCGGTGAGCAGCAGCCCGGCCATGGCGACCACGATCCCGGCGGCGGTCAGCGCCGCGAAGGCCCAGCCCGCGCCGATCAGCGGACCGGCGACGGACGATTCCGTGCTCAGGGCGCGCAGCGAGAAGCCGAGCAGCAGGAAGATGACCGCCGCGATGCCCGCCAGCACCGGGGCCAGCACCGAGACCACCGCCAGCAGCCCCGCACCGGAGGCCTCGGCCGCCTCGCCCATGGCCGCGGCAAGCCCCACCGCCCCGCGGTCCTCGCCGTGCCGGGGTTCGGGCACGGCGGCCGGAGCGCGCTGCTCGTCGCGCACCTTGACGTAGTGCCGGTACTCGGTGGCGGCGCAGGCGGAGATGGCGGTCGCGGCCGCGAGGGCCATCGTCCGGAGCTGTTCACTGCTGAGCGGTGGTCCGAGGGCGGCCGGATCCTGCCGCTCACTCGCGGTGCGCAGCGCCTCGCCGAGGACCCGCTCGAACTCCGGACGGTCCTCGGGAAGCAGATGCGGAGCGCTGTTCATGTGCGTCCCCCGATGCTCCGTAGGCCGGCGTGCCGGCTCTCACCGGGCAGTTGGGCGGAAACGGAGGAGAGCCTGCTACGGATAAACCGATGGTAGAGCGCTTCCGGCGGACCGTGACAGGGAGTTTCCGGAAAATGGCCGTTCTGTGCGCGCGCAGTATGTCCCCGCGCCGCACCCGATATGCGTCAATCGGCCAGCGGGAGCTGGACGACCAGAAGCTTTCCGGCCATGGTGACGCCGCCGTCCATGGCGATGGCCAGCCCGTCGGCGTAGATGTGCGGCCCCTCCACATCGGGAGCCGCGGGCTCCTCGCCCTCCTCCGCGCCCACCTCGCCCAGCAGATACGGGATCGGGCTGTGGCCGTGCACGATCCGCTGCCCGCCGTAGGCCGCGAGCAGTTCGTGCACCGCCTGCGGCCCGGCCTCGTCGCGGAAGGCGAAACGCTTGGTGAACTTGCGGAAGAGATCCCAGCATTCATCGGCGTCGCTGCGCTGGAGGATCTCGGTGACGCGGTCGTTGACGGCCTCGACGGAGTCGCCGTACTCGAGGTACGCGGTGGTGTCGGAGTGCACGAGCAGATGCCCGTCCTCCTCCACGACGGCGTCGAGCCGGGACATCCACTGCAGGTGGTGGTCCTCCAGCCGCTCCATGTCGTTGCGCTGGCCGCCGTTGAGCAGCCAGGCCGCCTGGAAGGAGGCGGTGCCGGCCCCGGAGTTGACCGGGGTGTCGCCGAACCGCTTGGCGCCGATCAGCAGCAGTTCGTGATTGCCCATGAGGGCCTTGCAGTAGCCGCCCGCCGCGGCGGCCTCGGCGGAGAGCCGCATCACCAGGTCGATGACGCCGATGCCGTCGGGGCCGCGGTCGGTGAAGTCGCCGAGGAACCAGAGACGGGCGTTGTCCGCGGCCCAGCGGTCCTCGGAGTCGATCAGCCCCTGGGCGGCCAGCGCCTCGCGCAGTTCGTCGAGGTAGCCGTGGACGTCGCCGACGACGAAGAGCGGGCCCGGTCCGTCCGCGGCGCTCGCGGCGCCCTGCGGCGCGAGCACCGTGTCGACGACCGTGTCGGTCCGGGTGACCGGGTGGAGGTCCATGGTCGCCGCGTCCTCCACGGTCATCCGCCGGATCACCGGGAGATCCCGCTCGGTCGGGGTGTACTCCGGCGGAAGATCCACCGGAAGCGGGACGGGCACCGGCCCCGGGGCCGGCGGCGCCACGGGGGCATGCGCGGGTACCGACTGCATGCCGTGCGTGGGCACGGGCGGCATGCCCACCACGGCCCGAACCGCGGGTCCCTGACCGGCCCCCTGAGTCATTGACCCCTCCACCATCGCGACGCCGTGCACCGGTCGGACCTGCCTGGTCGGCGGCGGTCCGCGGTGTCGTGCGCCCATCATAGGAATGCCGCTCGCAGGTTGTGACGCACCAGGGGGCCGTCAATCGCGGTGGCGGCCATGATCGTCGGGCATTTCTCCCGAAATGACCCGGTCATGCCGCGCGCGGGATGACCCGGAAGGTTCCTGCACCGGGCAGGTCCGGCCGTCCTGTGCCACACCTGCCCACCCTGCCACGTGATCAGTCTCCCGGCGCCGGGCGCGGGGCGCTCACCGTGGTGCGCGGCGGACGCCGCTGCGAGGACGCCCGCACGATCAGCTCCGTCGGTATCACCTGCTCCACCGGACGTTCGGTCTCCAGGCCCTCGATGGCGTCGATGAGCAGTTGGACGACGGCGGTGCCGATCCGCCGCGGCTTGAGGGAGAGCGTGGTCACCGGCGGGTCGGTGGCGGAGTAGACGGTCGACTCGCTGCAGCAGACGAGCAGCAGGTCCTCGGGGACCCGTAAGCCGTACCGGTGGGCGGCGGCGAGCAGATCGGTGCCGTTGGGGTCGAACAGCCCGTAGACGGCGTCCGGCCGGTCGGGGCGGGCGAGCAGCCGGTCGGCCGCGACCGCGCCGGCACACGGGTCGTGCGCCGGGTACTCCTCGTACACCGGCTCCTGGCCGACCCGTTCGCACCAGGAGAGGTACGCGGTGGTGGACAGCCGGGTGTAGGTGTCCGTGGTGGTGCCGGTGAGCAGGCCGATGCGGCGCGCCCCGGCGTCGGCGAGATGGTCGAGCAGGCCGAGGACGGCGGCCTCGTGGTCGTTGTCCACCCAGGCGGTGACCGGCAGCGAGCCCGCGGGCCGGCCGTCGGAGACGACGGGGAGTCCCTGCCGGACCAGTTCGCTGACCATCGGGTCGTGGTCCGAGGGGTCGATGACGACGGTGCCGTCGAGGGCGACGTTGGACCACACGTCGTGACGGGAGGTGGCCGGGAGGATGACCAGCGCGTAGCCGCGGGCGAGCGCGGCGGAGGTGGCGGCGCGGGCCATCTCGGCGAAGTAGGCGAATTCGGTGAAGGTGAAAGGTTCATCCCCGTACGTGGTCACGGTCAGGCCGATCAGGCCGGACTTACCGGTACGGAGGGTGCGGGCGGCGGCGGACGGGCGGTAGCCCAGCCGGTCGGCGACCTCGCGGACATGGCGGCGGGTGGCGTCGGGGAGCCGTCCCTTGCCGTTGAGTGCGTCGGAGACGGTCGTGATCGATACGCCGGCGGCGGCGGCCACGTCCCGGATACCCGCCCGTCCCAGCCGGCGGCCGGTCGACCGGCTCACCTGGTGCTTCCCTGCTGCTGTCATGGCGAGCCGATAGTAGGGCCCGGGCGGGCGGTGATCGGCAGTCGGCCGACCGAGACGCGCAGGCACGTTTCTGCATGAGCGACTTCGGTAACTGGCTGGGATATGAAGGTAGTTGAGGTGTGCGGGTGCGCTCCCGTCGGGAGCGGGGTCCTCTTGCCTGCCGATTGCCCGGTGTCCCGGAGCGGGGGCAACTCACCCCCACGGGGGACGCGCGCTACGGAGCGAGCCACCGGCGCGCGCCATCACTTCACGCGCCCGAGGCGGGTGGCCCACCGGCACGGCCCGGCACCGCGCCCCGGGCCGGAAGCCGGGTCCTTCGGCAGGGGACCGGGGTGGACGGGCCTCATAGGGTGGGGAGTACTGCTGCTGCACGGACGGTCGAGGAGGACCCGCGGTGACTGAGAAGACCCCGAAGCTGCGTGAGGTGCTGGACGGCATCCCGACCTACAAGCCGGGCCGGCCGGCCGCCGCGGACGGGCCGGTGGCGTACAAGCTGTCCTCCAACGAGAACCCCTACCCCCCGCTCCCGGGGGTCATGGAGAGCGCCCTGGCCGCTGCCGGATCGTTCAACCGCTACCCGGACATGGCGTGCACCGGGCTGCTGAACGAGCTGGCCGAGCGGTTCGGGATCCCCGTGGAGCACCTGGCGACCGGCACCGGCTCGGTGGGGGTGGCGCAGTCCCTCATCCAGTCCACCGCGGGCCCCGGCGACGAGGTGATCTACGCCTGGCGGTCCTTCGAGGCGTACCCGATCATCACCCGGATCAGCGGCGCGACCCCGGTGCAGGTGCCGCTGACCGACGGTGAGGTGCACGACCTGGACGCGATGGCGGAGGCGATCACCGACCGGACCCGGCTGATCTTCGTCTGCAACCCGAACAACCCGACCGGGACCGCCGTCCGCCGGGCCGAGCTGGAGCGCTTCCTCGACCGGGTGCCCGGCGACGTCCTGGTGGTGCTGGACGAGGCGTACAAGGAGTTCATCCGCGACCCCGAGGTGCCGGACGGGCTGGAGATCTACCGGCACCGGCCCAACGTCTGCGTGCTGCGCACCTTCTCCAAGGCGTACGGCCTGGCGGGGCTCCGGGTCGGGTTCGCGGTGGCGCACGAGCCGGTGGCGGCGGCGCTCCGGAAGACGGCGGTGCCCTTCGGGGTGAGCCAGCTCGCGCAGGACGCGGCGGTCGCCTCGCTGCGCAGCGAGGACGAGCTGCTGGGGCGGGTGGGCTCGCTGGTCTGCGAGCGGAACCGGGTGTCGCAGGGGCTGGCCGAGCAGGGCTGGACCGTTCCCGACTCGCAGGCGAACTTCGTCTGGCTGCGGCTCGGGGCCCGGACGGCCGAGTTCGCGGAGGTGTGCGAGCGGGCGGGCGTGGTCGTCCGGCCGTTCCCGGGGGAGGGCGTCCGGGTGACGATCGGCGAGACTGAGGCCAACGATCTGTTCCTGCGGGCGGCGGAGCTGTTCCGCAAGGAGCTCTAGGCCGGCGCGCGGGGCTCAGGTCACCGTGCGGGGCCCCGGGGGCTCCGCACGGAGCTCTGGTTCTCCGTGCGGAGCTCTCCGCACCTGGGCTCCGAGCTCCGCAACGGGCTCCGGGCCATGCATCCGGAGCTCCGCAAGAAGGCATCTCTGGCCACATCCGGGCAACGGCGGCCCGGGACCGGTGCTGCGGGTACCGGTCCCGGGCCGCGCGCATGAGGCGGGGAGGCCGCTCCGACCTGCGGTTCCGCTCTCCTGGGCAGGATCGGCGGACCGGTCGGGCGGCCTGGGGGACCCCCCGTGAAACCCGGGCGAACGCGTAGGCGATAATTACTTGTGAATGTGAACGCGTTCACAAGCGTGTCCTGATCATCCCGGAATGGGCTGCTTCAGTGGGCAGACTGCCTGTGACCACGGCGAGTAAGGAGAGACGACGTGGACCTGGCTCTGGCGCCCGAGACTCTGGCGCGATGGCAATTCGGCATCACCACCGTCTACCACTTCCTCTTCGTCCCCCTCACGATCTCCCTCGCCGCCCTCACGGCGGGCCTGGAGACGGCCTGGGTGCGCACCGGCAAGGAGAAGTACCTCAGAGCCACGAAGTTCTGGGGCAAGCTCTTCCTGATCAACATCGCCCTCGGTGTGGTCACGGGCATCGTGCAGGAGTTCCAGTTCGGCATGAACTGGTCGGACTACTCGCGCTTCGTCGGTGACGTCTTCGGGGCCCCGCTCGCCTTCGAGTCGCTGATCGCGTTCTTCTTCGAGGCCACCTTCATCGGCCTGTGGATCTTCGGCTGGGACAAGCTGCCCAAGGGGATCCACTGCGCCTGCATGTGGACGGTGTCGTTCGGCACCCTGGCCTCCACCTACTTCATCCTGGCCGCCAACTCCTGGATGCAGCACCCGGTCGGCTACCGGATCAACCAGGCGAGCGGGCGGGCGGAACTCGTCGACTTCTGGCGGGTGATCAGCCAGAACACCACGCTGGTCGTCGTCTTCCACACCCTCACCGCCGCCTTCCTCACCGGCGGCGCCTTCCTGGTCGGCATCGCCGCGTACCACCTGGCCCGCAGGAAGCACGTGCCGGTGATGCGCACCTCGCTCCGCCTCGGACTGGTCACCCTGGTCGTCGCGGGGCTGCTCACCGCGATCAGCGGCGACCAGCTGGCCAAGGTGATGTTCAAGCAGCAGCCGATGAAGATGGCCGCGGCCGAGGCGCTGTGGGAGACGGAGGCACCGGCCCCGTTCTCGGTCTTCGCCTACGGAGACGTCGACAAGGGCCACAACGACGTCGCCATCGAACTCCCCGCCCTGCTCTCCTTCCTCGCCGAGGGCGACTTCTCCTCCCCCGTGCCCGGGATCAACGATGTGAACAAGGCCGAGGAGGCCCGGTACGGGCCGGGCGACTACCGGCCCAACATCCCCGTCGCGTACTGGGGTTTCCGCTGGATGATCGGCTTCGGCATGACGTCCTTCGCGATCGGCGCCGCCGGACTCTGGCTCACCCGGAAGAAGCGCTGGCTCGCGCCGGAACTGCGCACCACGGAGGACGAGGTGCCACGGCTCGCGGTGACCAAGAGCCGGGCGCTCGGCCCGAAGCTGAGCGGCTGGTACTGGCGGATCGCCCTGCTCACCACCGGCTTCCCGCTGATCGCGAACTCCTGGGGCTGGATCTTCACGGAGATGGGACGCCAGCCCTGGGCGGTCTACGGCGTGCTGCGCACCTCCAGCGCCGTCTCCCCCGGCACCTCGCAGACCGAGGTCCTCATCTCGATGACCGTCTTCACCCTTCTCTACGCGGCCCTCGCGGTGGTGGAGGTCGGGCTGCTGGTCAAGTACGTCAAGGCCGGGCCCCCCGAACTCACCGACAGCGACCTCGAACCCCCCACCAGGATCGGCGGGCACGACCGCGACGCCGACCGGCCCATGGCCTTCTCGTACTAGGAAGGGAGCGGACCGAGCATGGAACTCCACGACGTCTGGTTCGTCATCATCGCCGTCCTCTGGGCCGGCTACTTCTTCCTCGAGGGCTTCGACTTCGGGGTGGGGGTGCTCACCGGGGTGCTCGCACGGGACCGCCAGGAGCGGCGGGTGCTCATCAACACCATCGGGCCGGTCTGGGACGGCAACGAGGTCTGGCTGATCACCGCGGGCGCGTCGACGTTCGCGGCCTTCCCCGAGTGGTACGCCACCCTGTTCTCCGGCTTCTATCTGCCGCTGCTGCTCATCCTGGTCTGTCTGATCGTCCGCGGCGTGGGCTTCGAGTACCGGGCCAAGCGCAGCGGCGAGCGCTGGCAGACCAACTGGGAGCACGCGATCTTCTGGACCTCGCTGCTGCCCGCCTTCCTCTGGGGCGTGGCGTTCGGCAACATCGCGCACGGCGTGAAGATCGACGCCGACAAGGAGTACGTGGGCACCCTGCTGGACCTGCTGAACCCGTACGCGCTGCTGGGCGGGGCGGTGACGCTGTTCCTCTTCACCTTCCACGGCGCGGTCTTCACGGCGCTGAAGACGGTGGGGGACATCCGGGTCCGGGCGCGGCGGCTGGCGACCCGGCTCGGTGCGGTCACGGTGCTGCTCGCGGCCGGCTTCCTGGCCTGGACGCAGGCGCACTCCGGGGACGGGGCGAGCCTGGTCGCCCTGGTCGTGGCGGCCCTGGCGCTGGTCGCGGCCGTCGGCCTGAACACCGTGGGCCGGGAGGGCTGGGCGTTCGCGCTCTCCGGACTGGCGATCGTGGCGGCCGTGGCGATGCTCTTCCTCACGCTGTTCCCCGCCGTGATGCCGTCCTCGCTCAACCCGGCCTGGGACCTCACCGTCAGCAACGCCTCCTCCACCCCCTACACCCTGGGGATCATGACCTGGTGCGCCGCGATCGCGCTGCCGCTCGTCGCGGTGTACCAGGGGTGGACGTACTGGGTGTTCCGCAAGCGGATCGGCACCCAGCACATCGCCGGATCGCACTGACCCCGCACGGACCGCAGGGCCACCCCGACGCACGGACCTGCGCTCGACTGGACCCGCGAGGACGTTTCACGTGAAACCTGTGGACCCGAGGCTGCTCCGGTACACCCGCGCCACCCGCACCTTCCTGGTCGCGGCGGTGGCGCTGGGCCTGGCCGGAGCGGTCCTGGTCATCGGCCAGGCCATGCTCGTCGCCGAGGTGGTGGTCGGGGCCTTCCGTCAGGACCTGACGGTGCACGAGCTGAGCACACCGCTGCTGCTGCTCGCCGCGGTCTCCGTGGGGCGCGGTCTGGTCGCCTGGCTGACCGAACTGGCGGCGCACCGGGCGAGCGCTGCCGCCCGGTCCGAACTCCGGACCCGGCTGCTGGAGCACACCGCACGGCTCGGGCCGGAGTGGATCAGTGGCCGGCGGACCGGTGAGCTCACCGCGCTCGCCACCCGGGGCATCGACGCGCTGGACGACTACTTCGCCCGCTATCTGCCGCAGTTGGGGCTCGCGGTCGTCGTGCCGGTGGCCGTGCTGGCCAGGATCGTCACCGAGGACTGGGTCTCGGCGGCGGTCATCACCGGCACGCTGCCGCTCATCCCGCTGTTCATGGTGCTGATCGGCTGGGCCACCCAGTCCCGGATGGACCGTCAGTGGCGGCTGCTGTCCCGGCTGTCCGGACACTTCCTCGATGTCGTCGCCGGGCTGCCCACTCTGAAGGTGTTCGGCCGGGCCCGGGCCCAGGCCGAGTCGATCCGCGCGATCACCGACGACTACCGGCGGGCGACGCTGCGCACCCTGCGGATCGCCTTCCTCTCCTCCCTCGCCCTGGAACTGCTCTCGACCCTGTCGGTGGCGCTGGTCGCGGTCGGCATCGGCATGCGGCTCGTCCACGGTGACCTGGACCTCTTCACCGGCCTGGTGGTGCTGATCCTGGCGCCGGAGGCCTATCTGCCGCTGCGCCAGGTGGGCACGCAGTACCACGCGGCGGTCGAGGGGCTGACGGCCGCGGACGAGATCTTCACCGTGCTGGAGACCCCTCCGGCCGACGGCGGAACCCGGCCCGCCCCCGACGTCCGGCGGGCGACGCTGCGGCTGGAGGGCGTGACCGTATTCCACCCGGGGCGGACGGAGGCCTCGCTCCGGTCGGCCTCCTGCACCGTGTCGCCCGGGGAGACGGTGGCCGTCGTCGGTCCCAGCGGGGCCGGCAAGACGACCCTGCTGAACACGCTGCTGGGGCTGACCGCGCCGACCGCCGGACGGATCCTCGTCGACGGCACGGACCTGGCGGAGACCGACCGGGCGAGCTGGTGGGCGCAGATCGCCTGGGTGCCGCAGCGGCCGCACCTCTTCGTGGGCACGGTCGCCGACAACGTCCGCACGGCCCGGCCGGACGCCGACGACGCGGCGGTGCGGGACGCGCTGGAGGCGGCGGGGGCCCTGGAGTTCGTCACCGCGCTGCCGGACGGCCCGGCGACGCTCCTCGGCGAGAACGGTGCCGGGCTCTCGGCCGGTCAGCGGCAGCGGATCGCGCTGGCCCGCGCGTTCCTCGCGGACCGCCCGCTGGTGCTGCTGGACGAACCGACGGCGCATCTGGACGGGGCGACCGAGGAGGCGGTCGCCGCGGCGGTCGGCCGGCTGTCGCGGGGACGCACCGTCCTCCTGGTCGCCCACCGGCCCGCGCTGCTGCCGCTGGCCGACCGGGTGCTGGAGCTGCCGGGGGCGCCGGACCTGGCGGGGGCGCCGGTCCTGACGGGTGAGCCGGACCCGGCGGGGGCGCCGGATTCCACGGGGGTGGCGGAGCTCATGGGGGCGCCGGTCCTCATGGGGGCGCCGGACTCCTCGGGGGCTTCGGGAGAGGACGAGGAGGCGCAGGTCCGGGAGGCGGGAGCGAGCCGTGCCGCCGTCCGGGAGGCGCGGGTGGAGGGTGCGGCCGGGCCCGGGCCGGCCGGCGGCGACGCCCTGGCCTGGGTGCGCCGCACCGCACGGGCCCGGCGCGGGCGCTTCCTGCTCGCCCTGCTGCTCGGCAGCCTGGCGCTCGGCAGCGCCGTCGGCCTCATGGCGGTCTCCGGCTGGCTGATCTCGCGCGCCTCCGAACAGCCGCCCGTGCTCTATCTGATGGTCGCCGTGACGGCCACCCGGGCCTTCGGGATCGGGCGTGCCGTGTTCCGCTACGCCGAACGGCTCGTCGCCCACGACGCCGTCTTCCGGATGCTCGCCGCCCTGCGGGTGGCCGTCCACACCCGGCTCGAACGGCTCGCCCCCGCCGGGCTCGGCGGGACCCGCCGGGGCGACCTGCTCTCCCGGCTGGTCGCGGACGTCGACTCGCTCCAGGACTACGTGCTGCGCTGGCTCCTGCCCGCCGCCACCGCCCTGCTCGTCGGCGCCGGCTCCGTCGGCTTCACCGCCTGGCTGCTGCCCGAGGCCGGCGCCGTGCTGGCCGGCGGACTGCTGGCGGCCGGCGTCGGAGTGCCACTGCTCTCCGCCGCCCTGTCCCGCCGCGCCGAGCGGCGGCTCGCACCGGCCCGCGGCGCGCTCTCCGCACGGATCGTCGATCTCTTCACCGGCGCCGCGGAACTGACCGTCGCCGGTGCCCTGCCGGCCCGGACCGACGAGGTGCGCCGCACCGACCGGACCCTGACCCGGATCGCCGCCCGGTCGGCCGCCGCGGCGGGCGCCAGCGCCGGACTGTCGGCGCTGATCTGCGGCCTCACCGTCGCCGCGGCCGCCTGGACCGGGGTGCGGGCGGTGCAGGACGGCCGGCTCGACGGCGTCTGGCTGGCCGTGGTCGTGCTGACGCCGCTCGCCGCCTTCGAGGCCGTCACCGGGCTGCCGCTCGCCGTCCGCCACCGGCAGCGCACCCGCCGCGCGGCCGAACGGGTCCGCGAGGTCCTGGACGCCCCGGACCCCGTCCGCGAGCCCGAGCACCCGCTGCCGGTGCCCGCGGCGCCCTTCCCGCTGACCGTACGGAACCTGACCGCCCGCCACCCGGGCCGGTCCGCCCCCGCCCTCGACGGTCTCGACCTGGACCTCGCGCCCGGCCGCCGGATCGCGGTCGTCGGCCCCTCCGGCGCGGGCAAGACCACCCTCGCCCACGTGCTGCTCCGCTTCCTCGACCCGCACACCGGCACCTACACCCTCGGAGGGGTGCCCGCCACCGGGCTCGACGGGGACGCCGTCCGCCGGATGGTCGGCCTCTGCGCCCAGGACGCCCATGTCTTCGACAGCTCACTGCGCGAGAACCTGCGGCTGGCCCGGCCGGGCGCGAGCGAGGAGGAACTGCGCGCCGCCCTCTCCCGGGCCCGCCTGCTCGACTGGACCGACCGCCTCCCCGACGGCCTGGACACCCCGGTCGGCGAGCACGGCGCCCGGATGTCGGGAGGACAGCGCCAGCGCCTCGCACTCGCCCGGGCCCTGCTCGCGGACTTCCCCGTCCTGGTGCTCGACGAGCCCGCCGAACACCTCGATCTGCCGACCGCCGACGCGCTCACCGCGGACCTGCTCGCGGCGACCGAGGGCCGGACGACCCTGCTCATCACCCACCGCCTGGCCGGGCTGGCGGCCGTCGACGAAGTGATCGTCCTGGCGGACGGCCGGGCCGTCGAACGCGGGCCGTACGAGCGGCTGGCCGCCGCGGACGGCCCGTTCCGGCGGATGCTCGACCGCGAGCACGCCACCGACGGCGACCATCATCGACTTTCCCCGGCACAGGGGACTCACTAGGCTCGGCGTATGTCGGCCTCGGCAGGATCCGTCGATCCTCCGCCCTCCCGGCACGACCCGGGAGCCGGTGGTGCGGGGGCAGGACACCCGGGCGCCGGCCTGCGGACCGGGGACGCGCCGGACACCGCGCCGGGGCAGGGGCAGGGGCCGCCACCAGGACGGGCGGCGACGCCGAAGGGCCGGGAGCAGGGCTCCACGGTCGCCGAGGAGACCGCCCGCAGCCTCCAGGAACTGCCCGAGGAACTGACCGTCCGTCTCCCCCGGCTGCTGGAGGCCATGGTCTCCGTCGGCACCGGACTGCACCTGCACAGCACCCTCGACAGCATCCTCGAGACCGCGGCCAGCCTCACCGACGTCCGCTACGCCGCGATCGGCGTCATCAACGACGAGCGCGACGGCCTCGCCGACCTGGTGAGTTACGGCATCTCCGAGGAGGAACGGGAACGCATCCGCCGCCTCCCGGACGGCGAGAAGGGCATCCTCGGCACCCTGGTCGACGACCCGGTGCCGATGATGCTGGCCGACCTGGGAGCCCCCGCGCGCACCACCGGCTACCCGCCGCACAACGCGCTGCTCGGCGACTTCCTCGGCATCCCCATCCGGGTGGGCGGCGAACTGTTCGGCAACATCTACCTCGCCGAGAAGCGGGACGGCGGCGAGTTCAGCGTCTACGACCTGCACATGATGAAGGTGCTGGCCACCGAGGCCGGCATCCAGATCGGCAACGCCCGGCTGCACGAGGCCACCAAGCAGCGGCAGCGCTGGATCGAGGGCGCCAACGTCCTCACCACCGCCCTGCTCTCCAGCACCGAGTCCCGCACGGACGACGCGCTCGCCATCGTCGCCGAGCAGGGCCGCAAACTCGCCGACGCGGCGGCCGGGGTGGTGCTGCTGCCGTACGAGAACGGCGGCCTGGAGATCGTGCAGGTCTCCTCCGACCTCCCGGAGCCGTTCGAGGAACTGGGCGTGGTGATCGACCCCAGCAGCCCGGTGTACGAGGAACTGGTCGCCGGGCTGCCCGTGTTCGTGGACGACTCCGCCACCGACACCCGGATGACGACCCCGGTCTCCGCCTTCTACGGGCCGGTCATGCTGCTGCCGCTGCGCAGCGACGACCGGGTGCTGGGCACCCTCGCGCTGGGGCGGCTGCGCGGGGCCAGGAGCTTCACCGAGACCGAACGCACCCTCGCCACCCAGTTCGCGGCGCAGGCCGCGCTGGCCCTCGTCCTCGCCGAGGCGCAGCGCGACCGCGAACGGCTGGCCGTCTACGAGGACCGCGACCGGATCGCCCGGGACCTGCACGACCTCGTCATACAGCGCTTGTTCGCCACCGGGATGATGCTGGAGAGCGCCCAGCGCCGGGCGGAGGACCCCGAGCTGCAGTCCGGGATCAGCACCGCCGTGGACGAGCTGGACGTCACCATCCAGGAGATCCGCACCGCGATCTTCGCCCTGCAGCAGGGCCCGGTCGAGGCCCCCGCGGGCCTGCGGACCCGTATCGAGCGGGAGATCAACATGGCCGCGGTGCCGCTGGGCTTCCGGCCGTCGGTGCGCTTCCTCGGCGCGGTGGACGCCCGGGTGGGGGAGCTGACCGGCCGGAACATGATCGCCGCGCTGCGGGAGGCCCTGTCGAACACCTTCCGGCACGCCGGCGCCACCCGTCTGGAGATCGTGGTCGACACGACGGAGAAGCTGCCGGACGGTCAGGAGGGCGTACGGCTCACGGTCGCCGACGACGGCGTCGGCATCCCCGAGGGCGGCCGCCGCAGCGGACTGAGGAACCTCGCCAAGCGGGCGGAGTCACTGGGCGGTTCGAGCTGGTACGGGCCGGGCATCGGGGAGGACGGCGGCGGCACGAGCATGGTGTGGGAGGCACCGCTCCGGTAGATGCCGGCTGTGGGGGCGCTGCGGATTCGGCTGCTGCTCCGTTGCGTGCTGTTGCTGTTGCTGTTGCTGTTGCTGTTGCGGCGGCGGCGGGCGGTCGGACGGCGGGGCGCGGTGCTGTGGGCTGCCGGGCCCGGGCCGCGGGTGGGCCTTTTCGTCACCGGGGGCGCTGGGCCGCCAGGATCTCCTCGATGACGACGGCCACGCCGTCCTCGTTGTTCGCCACCGTGCGGGCCGAGGTGGCGGCCAGCACGTCCGGATGGGCGTTCGCCATCGCGTACGACGTCCCGGCCCAGGACAGCATCTCCACGTCGTTCGGCATGTCGCCGAAGGCCACGACCTCCTCCGGAGCGATGCCCCGCTCCGCGCAGCAGTGCGCGAGGGTCGCCGCCTTGCTGACGCCCCGGCCGCTGATCTCCAGCAGCGCGGTCGGGCTGGACCGGGTGAAGGACGCGTGCTCCCCGGCCGCTTCCCGGGCCAGGGCCAGGAACTCGTCCGGTGCCAGCCGGGGGTGGTGGGCCAGCAGTTTGAGCACCGGCTGGTCCGAGCCCTCCCAGCCGGGGGACAGCAGCTTCTCGGCGGGGCCGATGGTCGCGACCGGGTCGATGTAGAAGGGCGGGTACTCCGGCTCGTAGTGGATCCCGGTGGTGAGCTCCACGGCGAAGGACGTGCCGGGTGCGGCGGCGCGCAGGGTGCCGACGACGGCGAGCGCGTCGGACCGGTCCAGCGGCCGGACGGCCAGGAACAGGCCGTCGCGGTGCAGGTCGATCACGGCGGCGCCGTTCGCGCAGATCGCCATGCCGTGGCCGTGCACATGGTCGCTGACCACGTCCATCCAGCGGGCGGGCCGGCCGGTGACGAAGAAGACCTCGATCCCGGCCCGCTCGGCGGCGGCCAGCGCCGCGACGGTGCGCTCCGAGACCGACTTGTCGTCGCGCAGCAACGTTCCGTCGAGATCCGTGGCGATCAGCCGGACGCGCCCCCCGGGAAACGCGGACGGGCGGACTTCCGGCAGCTGCGGCTCGGGCGGGCGCTCGGTGGCTGAGGTCACCGGTCCATCTTCCCGCATGCTCGTGCACAAGCGTGTGAGGGGGTGCACATATGGGCACCCGCCGTGTGCGAGTGATGACGGACCGCACGGGCGTCGGGAGGGGGCCGCTCGCGGTGCGGGCGGGCCGGGTGTGGTGCGGCCGGTGTGGTGCGGCCGCCTCTGCCCGGCACTCGCAGGCGCTCGGCGGTGACCACCGATGGTGAACAGGCCGGGTCAGACCGCGATGAGCCGGATGCGGTGGCCGCACAGCTTGGCCATGTCGTCGATGTCGGACGTGAGCATGGCCACCGGGCCAGGCTGGCGGAGAGCCAGCTCGGCGACGGTGGCATCGATCGCGTACTTGTGGCCGTGCAGGCCGGCCTCTTTCAGCAGCCCGGCGGCGGCTCTGGCAGCCTGCTCGGTCACCGCTTCCACCTTGACCTGGGAGAGTACCCAGTTCAGCCGGGGGGTGTTCACCTTGGCGTGCACGACCTCCACGATGGTGTTGGAACAGACCACCAGATCGGCAGCCATCGAGTGGAAGGACCGCATCATCGCGAGCGCGCCCCGGTCCTGTGAGATCCAGGCGGACAGCCCTTGGGAATCCAGTACGACGGTCTCAAGGCGATGGTTCACGCAGCGCTCGCCGGGTCCTCGTGCTCGGCCGTGCCGAAGATCCTGGCCTGGGCTGCGGCCAGCTCCTCGTCGGTGAACGCGCCGTGTTCCTCCTCGTAGCGGCGCAGCTCTTCACCGAGCAATTGGTGCCTGATCTGGCGGGCAACCGCCTCTGCGACGTAGCCGGAGACGTTGTCCGTGAGCCTCTTCAGCTCCGTCACCTGCTCGGTGGGCAGAGTGACCGTGATGCGGGTCGTATCAGCCATAGGTTCAGCATACTGCGGTATGCACGGCACCCGTCGGAGCTCTCCGCTGACGCTCAGCGCCGTCCCGCATCGAGCAGCTCGCTCAGGCGGTCGCCGGTGCTCAACCCGCCCGGTCGCCTCTTCGGTCATGGCTTCGCGCTCGGTCCTGCCCAGCGTGTCCGTCACGCCACGGTAGCGGTCCCATCGCGAGCTCCGCGGTGGCTTCCCGATGTTGCTCCGCCGGCATATCCATGGCGGCGGGAAGCCCGCGTATCGTCGGGGTCATGCGTCTGAGCACGGTGATCCTCCCCATCCACCGGTGGGCCGAAGGACAAAAGACCTGGCGTCGAGCCGAAGAACTCGGGTTCCATGCCGCGTACACCTACGACCACCTCTCCTGGCGGTCGTTCCGGGACGGGCCCTGGTTCGGAGCGATTCCCACCCTCACCGCTGCGGCAGCCGCTACGGAAAGTATCCGTCTGGGCACGCTGGTGACCTCGCCGAACTTCCGCGATCCCGTCACCCTCGCCAAGGAGCTCATCTCCCTCGACGACATCAGCGCCGGCCGGATCACGCTGGGCATCGGCGCCGGGGGCAACGGCTTCGACGCCACGGCCCTCGGCCAGAAGGCGTGGACGCCGCGCGAGCGCGCGGACCGCTTCGGGGAGTTCGTGCCGCTGCTCGACCGGCTGCTCAGCGAGGACGTCGTCAGCCACGACGGCGTCTTCTACTCCGCGCACGAGGTCCGGAACATACCGGGCTGCTTCCAGCGCCCGCGTCTGCCCATCGCCGTCGCCGCGACGGGCCCCCGCGGACTGCGGCTCGCCGCCCGCCACGGACAGGCCTGGGTCACCACCGGCAACCCGAAGATCTCGGCGACCGGCACTCCCGCCGAGTCCCTGGCCGCCCTCCGCAGCCAGACCGAGCGCCTGTCCGACGCCTGCGCGGAGATCGACCGCGATCCGTCGGAGCTGGAGAAGATCCTGCTCACCGGCTTCACGCCGGACCGCCCCCTGGATTCCCTGGACGCCTTCGTCGACTTCGCCGGGGCCCATGCCGAGCTCGGCTTCACCGAGATCGTGCTGCACTGGCCGATCCCGGACTCGATGTTCGAGGCCGACCGGATGGTCTTCGAGCGCATCGCGACGGAGGGGCTGGCGCAGTTGGGGCAGGGCTGACCGGCCCGGTCGGGCTGATCGGCCGGCCGGGGGCCGGCCGGTTCGGTCGGGGGTTGACCGGACCGGTCGGGTGTCTCCGGCCCCTCTCTCCGCCTTCGGCCTCCCTTCGCCTGCCGTCCTTATGTCCGCTATAGGCCCAAAAGGGGGAGAATCGAGAGAGGAGCAGGACCACAGCCGCGCTCTGGAGGTCGGCTGATGCCGAGGACCCGGACCCGATCCCGATACGCCAAGGACCAGGGACTCACCACCCGCATGGTGACGACGATGTTCCTGATCGGGCTGCTCTACGTCGTCTTCGTCGGCGTGCTGCTGACCCTGCTGCGGGGTGCCTGGCCGATCATCCTGATCGTGGCGGGCGGGCTCTTCGTCGTGCAGTTCTGGTTCAGCGACCGGATCGCCGCGTACAGCATGGGCGCCCGCGAGGTCACCCCCGAGCAGGCTCCCGCCCTGCACGGCGCCGTCGACCGGATCTGCGCCCTCGCCGACATGCCGAAGCCGCGGGTGGCCATCGCCCACAGCGACATCCCCAATGCCTTCGCCACCGGCCGCAACGAGCGCACCGCCCTCGTCTGCGCCACCACCGGCCTGCTGCGACGGCTGGAGCCGGAGGAACTGGAGGGCGTCCTCGCCCACGAGCTGTCCCATGTCGCCCACCGCGACGTCGCCGTCATGACCATCGCCTCGTTCCTCGGCGTCCTCGCCGGCATGATGACCCGCGTCGCGCTCTGGGGAGGCTTCGGCCGCATCGGCAACAGCCGGGACCAGAACACCGCCATCGTGGCGCTGCTCATCCCGCTGGTCAGCGCGGTGGTCTACGTGATCAGCTTCCTGCTGACCCGGCTGCTCTCCCGCTACCGGGAGCTGTCCGCCGACCGCGCCGCCGCCCTGCTCACCGGACGCCCCTCCGCTCTCGGCTCCGCCCTGACCAAGGTGAGCGGCGACATGGCCCGGATCCCGACGCGGGACCTCCGCCAGGCCGAGCCCTTCAACGCCTTCTACTTCGCCCCCGCGTTCTCCTCCCGGGAGAGCCTGGGGCGGCTCCTCTCCTCGCACCCCACCCTGGAGCAGCGCCTGGACCAGCTGGGCCGGATCTCGGCGCAGCTCGGCCATGCGTGAGGACCGGCTCGTGAGGACGTCGGCTCGTGCGGATGTCGGATCGTCCCAGGACAACGACGTGAGGGACTGATGACCGTGGGTCTTCTGGACACCATCCTCGGCCGCAGCAAGCCGGTCCGCCCCGACCTCGACCGGCTCTTCGGCCTCCCCTCCGCGGCGATCACCCTGGAGGCGGGTGCCGGGTTCGCGCCCACCGGCCTCGGCTCGGTGTGCTTCGCCAGCGTGGAAGGCGGCGCCTTCACCCAACTCCAGCAGGACGTACGGGATCTGCTCGACGCCGACACCCGAGCGGGCGGCATTCCGGTGGAGTTCAGCCGCGACACCTACGGCTACACCTGGCTCCTCGCCCGGCACCCCGCGGACGACATCGCGTCACTCGTCAACGATGTGCACGCCGTCAACACGCTGCTCCAGGACGCGGGCTTCGGACCACAGCTCCTCTGCTCCCTGATCGCCTTCCGCGACACCGGACACCGTCCCCTCGGGCTCGTCTACCTGTACAAGCGGGGCACCTTCTACCCGTTCGCTCCGCTGCCCGGACGGCAGGAGAAGCGTGACACCGCACTCGAACTCCAGGTCAGGGGAGCGCTCGGCAACGATCTGCGGATCGAGGAGGACCTGGCGCGGTGGTTCCCGGTGTGGGGCGCGCCGGGCCTCTGACCTCCCGACCGGGGGCCCACCCCCCTCCCCCTCCCGACCCTCGGCCCCATTGCCGCCAGGGCTACGCGACGCCGGGAACTCGCGTAACCCCGCGGAGCGTTCACCGGTGAGTACTGAGGCCACGCGACAACCGTCCGGCCGCCCCGACCGCCCCGGCCCCGCCACCGACCGTCCCGGCCGCCCCGACCCGGCCCCGACCACCGACCGACCCATCCGCCCCGACCACCGACCGCCCCGAAGCAACTGACAGTGACGAGATTGGCAACCCGCCCACAGCAGCGTCAAGGCTGGTGCGCCGCCTGTGGATACCGCGAGTAACGGCTTGGGGAGGAGGCCCCCTACGGGACATCAGCCTCGAGTCGTACGCCGAACCAGCCGCCAGGTCTGACGTGAACTGTGGCGCCCGCCACTACCGTCGATGCCGTGACTGTCATCGCGACCGAAAGCCTCAGCAAGCGGTTCCCCCGGGTGACCGCGCTCGACCGGCTCTCCGTGAACATCACGCCGGGCGTGACCGGCCTGGTGGGTGCCAACGGAGCCGGCAAGTCCACTCTGATCAAAATCCTGCTCGGACTCTCCCCCGCCTCCGAGGGGAGTGCCTCCGTCCTCGGCCTGGACGTCGCCACCCAGGGCGGCGCCATCCGCGAGCGCGTCGGCTACATGCCGGAGCACGACTGCCTCCCGCCCGATGTCTCGGCCACCGAGTTCGTCGTGCACATGGCGCGCATGTCCGGGCTGCCGCCCGCCGCCGCCCGGGAGCGCACCGCCGACACGCTGCGCCACGTCGGCCTCTACGAGGAGCGGTACCGCCCCATCGGCGGCTATTCCACCGGCATGAAGCAGCGGGTGAAACTCGCCCAGGCGCTGGTCCACGACCCGCAGCTGGTCCTGCTCGACGAGCCGACCAACGGACTCGACCCCGTCGGCCGCGACGAGATGCTGGGCCTGATCCGCCGGGTGCACACCGACTTCGGCATCTCGGTCCTGGTCACCTCCCACCTGCTCGGCGAGCTGGAGCGCACCTGCGACCACGTCGTCGTCATCGACGGCGGCGCCCTGCTCCGCTCCAGTTCCACCAGCGACTTCACCCAGGCCACCGCGACCCTCGCGGTGGAGGTCACCGACAGCGAGCGCCACCCGGACGGCGCCGGGGCCCTGCGCGCCGCCCTCGCCGCGGTCGGCATCGAGGTGCACGCGGGCGGCCGCGCCCCCGGTGCGGGGCACGTCCTGCTGCTCGACGTCGCCGATGACAGCACCTACGACACGGTCCGCGACACCGTCGCCGAACTCGGCCTCGGCCTGGTGCGCATGGAACAGCGCCGTCACCACATCGCCGAGGTCTTCCGCTCGGAAGAGCAGAACGGAGGAGGCCGCGATGCAGCCTGAGACCACCGCCCCCGCCGTGCCCGCCCAGGGCGGCGACCCCACGCGGATCCACAACATCGGCTACCGCTCGTACGACGGTCAGCGACTCGGCCGGGCCTACGCCCGGCGCTCGCTCTTCGTGCAGAGCCTGCGCGGCGCGTACGGCCTCGGCCGCTCGGCGAAGTCCAAGGTCCTGCCGATGCTGCTGTTCGCCGTGATGTGCGCGACCGCCACGATCATCGTCGCGGTCACCATCTTCGCCAAGTTCAAGAAGCCGCTGGTCGACTACACCGAATACGCGATGATCATGCAGGCGGTGATCGGCCTCTATCTGGCGTCCCAGGCCCCGCAGGCCGTCTCCCGGGATCTGCGCTTCCGGACCATGACGCTCTACTTCTCCCGCCCGATGGAGCGCGTCGACTACGTGCTCGCCAAGTTCGCGGCGATGGCCTCGGCCCTGTTCATCCTCACCGGCGCCCCGGTCCTCATCCTCTACATCGGAGCGCTGCTCGCCGAACTCGACTTCGCCGAGCAGACGAAGGGATTCGCGCAAGGCATGGTGTCCGTCGCACTCCTCTCGGTGCTCTTCGCCGGCATCGGGCTGGTGGTCGCCGCGCTCACCCCGCGCCGCGGCTTCGGCGTGGCCTCCGTCATCGCGGTGTTCACGATCCCCTACGGCGCGGTGAGCACCATCCAGGCCATCGCCCACTCCCAGGACAACGACACCGCGGCCGGCTGGCTCGGACTCTTCTCCCCGGTCTCGCTCATCGACGGTGTGCAGAGCACGTTCCTGGGCGCCGCTTCGCGCTTCCCCGGCGGCGCCACCCCGCCCGGAACCCTCGCCGGAGTGGTCTACCTCGCCGTTGTCCTCGGACTGATCGTGGGCTCGTACGGCCTGCTGATGCGCCGCTACCGAAAGGTCGGGCTGTGACCTCCCTGAACATCGACCACGTGTCCCGGTGGTTCGGCAACGTCGTCGCCGTCAACGACGTCACGATGACGATCGGCCCCGGTGTGACCGGACTGCTCGGCCCCAACGGGGCGGGCAAGTCCACGCTGATCAACATGATGGGCGGCTTCCTGCCCCCGTCGACCGGCTCCGTCACCCTCGACGGCGCCCCGGTCTGGCGCAACGAGCAGACCTACCGGCAGCTGGGGATGGTCCCCGAGCGCGAGGCGATGTACGACTCCCTCACCGGGCAGGAGTTCGTGGAGGCCAACGCCGAGCTGCACGGGCTGCCCAAGCCGGCCGCCGCGGCCCGCGAGGCGATCGCCACGGTCGAGATGGAGTACGCGCAGAAGCGCAAGATCTCGACGTACAGCAAGGGCATGCGGCAGCGCGTGAAAATGGCGTCCGCCCTGGTCCACCAGCCCTCCGTGCTGCTGCTCGACGAGCCGTTCAACGGCATGGACCCGCGGCAGCGGATGCAGCTCATGGAGCTGCTCCGGCGGATGGGCGACGAGGGCCGCACGGTCCTGTTCTCCTCGCACATCCTGGAGGAGGTCGAGCAGCTCGCCAGCCACATCGAGGTGATCGTGGCGGGGCGGCACGCGGCGTCCGGTGACTTCCGCCGGATCCGCCGGCTCATGACGGACCGGCCGCACCGCTACCTCGTACGGTCCAGCGACGACCGGGCCCTGGCCGCGGCGCTGATCGCCGACCCGTCCACGGCGGGCATCGAGTTCGACGCCACGGACCCTTCCGGGCCCGGCGGGGGCGGACTGCGCATCCAGGCCGTCGACTTCGCGCGCTTCACCGAACTGCTCCCGCGGGTCGCCCGCGAGCACGGCATCCGGCTCCTCACGGTCTCGCCTTCCGACGAGTCCCTGGAGAGCGTGTTCTCCTACCTGGTCGCGGCCTGAAGGAGCCTGAACCGATGTACAACTCCACGGTCGCCCGGCTCACCTACCGGGCGCTGCTCGGCCGCCGCCGGGCACTGATGCTGTTCGCCCTGCCGGCCCTGCTGCTGATCCTCGCGGTGATGGTCCGGGTGCTGACCGGCGCCGACGACCAGATCGCGGCCCGTGTGCTGGGCGGCTTCGCGCTGGCCACCATGGTGCCGCTGATCGGTGTGATCGCCGGTACGGGCGCGATCGGCCCCGAGATCGACGACGGTTCGATCGTCTATCTGCTCGCCAAGCCGGTGAAACGGCACACGATCATCCTCACCAAGCTGATCGTGGCCATCGGCGTCACCGTCGTCTTCTCGGCGGTGCCCACCCTGCTGGCCGGCTACATCCTCAACGGCAACAGCCAGCAGGTCGCGTCCGCCTACGCGGCAGCGGCGGCGGTGGCCTCGGTGGCGTACGCCGCGCTGTTCCTGCTGTTCGGCACCCTCAGCCGGCACGCGGTGGTCTTCGGCCTGGTCTACGCCCTGGTGTGGGAGGCGCTGTTCGGCAGCCTCGTCCCGGGCGCCCGGACACTGAGCATCCAGCAGTGGGCGCTCGCCCTGGGGCACAAGCTCGACCCGGGGAATCTGATGTCCTCGGACGTCGGGGCGACCTCCGGCGCGGTGCTGCTCGTCGTCGTCACCCTGGGCGCCACCTTCTACGCGGGCCAGAAGCTCCGCGGGCTCACCCTGGCCGGCGAGGAGTGACGGCGCGCCCTCGGTGACGCGGGCGTACCGGTGGGGAAGGGGGTGTGCGCGGTTCGCCGCACACCCCCTTTCTGCTGCAACCTGCCCGGTTCCCGCGTCGGGGTACCTCAGCTGGTACGCGCAGGGGGCCGGGCCTCCGTACGGGCCGGTCCACCGCCGTTCCCCGGCAGCCCCCGCTGACCCCGCTCCTGACTCAGTGCGGCACGGAACCGGGGGACGGCACGGAACCGGGGGAGGCCGCTCCGGACGCTGCCGTCTCCGCCGCACCCCCGGCGCCGGCCTCGGGGCGGGGCGTTCCGGACGGGTCCACCGGGCCGGACGGGCGGGGTGCGCCGGACTCGGCGCCGAATGGCGCACGCAGCATCCGCAGACCGTTGAGGGCGACGAGGACCGTGCTGCCCTCGTGCCCCACGACTCCCAGGGGGAGCGGGAGTTCGCCCAGCGTGTCCCAGGCCACGAGCCCCACGATGCAGCACCCGGCGATGACGAGGTTCTGCACGACGAGCCGGCGCGCACGGCGCGACAGTTCGATCACCGCGGGCACCGCGGTCAGTTCGTCACGGACGACGATCGCGTCCGCCGCCTGGAGCGACAGATCGGCGCCCGTGCCGCCCATGGCGACGCCGACATGGGCCGTGGCCAGGGCCGGGGCGTCGTTCACCCCGTCGCCGACGAGCAGCACCCGGCCCCCGCCCGCGCCCAGTTCGGACACCGCCGCCACCTTCTCCTCCGGCAGCAGCCCGGCCCGTACCTCCTCGATGCCGCAGGCGGCGGCCGTGTGCTCGGCGGGGCCCCGGGCGTCACCGGTGAGGAGCACCGGCGCACGGCCGGTCAGCGCGGTCAGCCGGGCGACCGCCGCGGGGGCGTCCGGGCGGGGCCGGTCCGCCACCACCAGCGTGGCCACGGCCGCTCCATCCACGCTGACCTGCACCGTCGTCATGCCGGACGGTGCCTTCACGGGTGTCGCGGCGGAGTTTTCCACAGGGCTTTCGGTGACGGTGGGGCCGGCCGCATCCTGATCGGGGCGGCCGACGGCCACCCGCCGATCCTTGACAACTGCCTCGACTCCGAAGCCCGTCCTGGACACGAAATCCCGGACGGGGTACGGGACCAGCCCGCGCTCGCGTGCCGCCGCGACGACGGCGCGGGCCACCGGGTGCTCGCTCTCCGCCTCCACCGAAGCCGCGAGCCGCAGGGCCTCCGCCGGGCCCCGCACCTCCACCACCCGGGGTGCGCCCTGGGTGACCGTCCCCGTCTTGTCCAGCGCCACCACCGTGGTCCGCCCCAACTCCTCCATGACCACGGCGGACTTGACGAGGACGCCGTTCCGTCCGGCGTTGGCGATCGCCGCCAGCAGCGGCGGCATCGTCGACAGCACCACCGCGCACGGCGAGGCGACGATCATGAAGGTCATGGCGCGCAGCAGGGTGGGCTCCAGCGCGGCCCCGAACGCCAGGGGCAGCGCGAAGAGCGCCAGCGCGCCCACGACCACGGCCAGCGAGTAGCGCTGCTCGATCCGCTCGATCCACAGCTGGGTGGGCGCCTTGGTCCGGGACGCCTCCTCCACCATGGCCACGATCCGGGCGATCACCGAGTCGGACGGATCGCGCTCCACCCGCACCCGCAGGGACCCGCGGCCGTTCAGGGTGCCCGCGAAGACCTCGTCCCCCGCCTCCTTGTCGGCGGGCAGCGGCTCCCCGGTGATGGTCGACTGGTCGACGTCCGACCTGCCGCCGAGGACGCGGCCGTCCGCCGCCACCCGCTCCCCGGGCCGGACGAGTACGACGTCACCCACCGCCAGCTCCGCCGCCGGCACCCGCTCCTCGGCGCCGGAGCGGACACGTGTCGCGGTCTGCGGCGCCAGGCTCAGCAGGCTGCGCACGGAGGCCTCGGTCCGGGCGGTGGCGACCGCTTCCAGGGCTCCGGAGGCGGCGAAGATGACGATCAGCAGCCCGCCGTCGAGGACCTGGCCGATCGCCGCCGCGCCCAGCGCCGCGACCACCATCAGCAGGTCGACGTCCAGGGTCCGTTCGCGCAGGGCGCGCACCCCGGCGAGCGCCGGTTCCCAGCCTCCCGCGGCGTAGCAGACGGCATACAGGGCTCCCCAGAGCGGGCCGGGCGCTCCGGCCGCCCGGGCGCCCACGGCGGCGGCGAAGGCGATGAGGGCGAGCGCCGCCCACCGCACCTCGGGCGGAAGGCGACGCGGTTCGGTGGCGACGGAGGCGTCGCGCGCTGCGGTGATCGGCATGACGGCAGCATAACTGCTCACATGAAGAGCTCTTCATGCTTGGGTGGCGAACTACGATGCCCGCATGGGACATGGGGTGGACGACCGGCGGGAACCGGCACGGCTCGACGAGCGGAGCGCGGCCACCGTCGCCGAGACCCTCCAGGCTCTGGCCACACCCAGCCGCCTGCTGATCCTCTCCCGCCTCCGCCAGGGGCCGTGCGCGGTGACGGAGCTGGCGGACGCGGTGGGCATGGAGCAGTCCGCCGTCTCCCACCAGCTGCGGCTGTTGCGCAACCTCGGGCTGGTGAGCGGCAGCCGGCAGGGCCGGTCGATCGTGTACAGCCTCTACGACAGCCATGTGGCCCAGCTGCTCGACGAGGCGGTCTACCACATCGAGCACCTGCGGCTGGGCGCGAAGGACGCTCCGGCCTGAGCCCGGGCGGACGCCCCGCCTCCTGCGGACCCGGCCGAGGCCGGGTCCGGGCCCGCTGCCCCGGGGCTCAGCCGAGCGGGAAGAGGCGCTCCAGGACGACGGCGATGCCGTCCTCGTCGTTCGACGCGGTGACCTCGTCGGCGATGGCCTTGAGCTCCGGGTGGGCCTGGGCCATGGCGACGCCGTGAGCCGCCCAGCCGAACATCGGGATGTCGTTCGGCATGTCGCCGAAGGCGATGGTGTCCGCGGCCTTGAGCCCGAGCCGCCGGGCGGCGAGCGAGAGGCCGGTGGCCTTCGTCAGGCCGAGCGGCAGCAGTTCGACGATGCCCGCTCCGGCCATCGTCACGCCCACCAGGTTCCCGGCCACCCCGAGGGCCACCCGGGCGAGTTCGTCGTCGTCGAGGTGCGGGGACTGGAGGTAGAGCTTGTTCAGCGGGGCGGACCAGAGCTCCGCCGGGTCCTCGTAGGCCACCACCGGAAGGGGGCCCTCCTGCACCCGGTAGCCGGGGCCGACGAGCACCTCGCCCTCCAGGCCGTCCCGGCTCGCGGCCAGGGCCAGCGGGCCGGTCTCCGCCTCGATCTTCGCCAGGGCCAGCCCCGCGAGCTGCCGGTCCAGGGTCACCGAGGTCAGCAGCCGGTGCTCACCCGCGTGGTAGACCTGACCGCCCTGCCCGCAGACCGCGAGACCCCGGTAGCCGAGGTCGTCCAGGATGTGCCGCACCCAGGGCACCGCCCGCCCGGTGACGACGATATGGGCGGCGCCCGCCGCGGTGGCCGCGGCGAGTGCGTCCCGGGAGCGCTGCGAGACCGTGTCGTCGGCGCGCAGCAGCGTGCCGTCGAGGTCGGTCGCGATCAGCCGGTAGGGCAGCCCGGCGGAGCCGTCCGGCGACGCCCCGCGGGCCGCCGCACCCGGCGACGGGTGGACGGCCCCGGGCCGCGCGCCGGAGCGGGCCGGGCCGGACGGGCGGGCCGAGCCGTGGGTGGAGGTCACGTGGCGACCGGCTCCAGCACCTCGCGGCCGCCCAGGTACGGGCGCAGCATCTCGGGGACCCGCACCGAGCCGTCGGCCCGCTGGTGGTTCTCCAGCAGCGCCACGATGGTGCGCGGCACCGCGCAGAGCGTGCCGTTGAGCGTGGCCAGCGGGCGCACGTGCTTGCCGTCCCGCATCCGGACCGACAGCCGGCGGGCCTGGAACTCGTTGCAGTTCGAGGCGGAGGTCAGCTCGCGGTACTTGCCCTGGGTGGGGATCCAGGCCTCGATGTCGAACTTGCGGGAGGCCGAGGCCCCCAGGTCACCGGTGGCCACATCGATCACCTGGAACGGCAGCTCCAGGCCGGTCAGCCACTGCTTCTCCCAGTCCAGCAGGCGCTGGTGCTCGGCCTCGGAGTCCTCCGGGGTGACGTAGGAGAACATCTCCACCTTGTCGAACTGGTGGACCCGGAAGATGCCCCGGGTGTCCTTGCCGTACGTACCGGCCTCGCGGCGGAAGCAGGGGGAGAACCCGGCGTAGCGCAGCGGCAGCTTGTCCGCGTCGACGATCTCGTCCATGTGGTACGCGGCGAGCGGGACCTCGGAGGTGCCGACCAGGTAGTAGTCGTCCTTCTCCAGGTGGTACACGTTCTCGGCGGCCTGGCCGAGGAAGCCGGTGCCCTCCATGGCGCGCGGCTTGACCAGCGCCGGAGTGAGCATCGGGGTGAACCCGGCGGCGGTGGCCTGGGCGATGGCGGCGTTGACCAGGGCGAGCTCCAGCAGGGCGCCCACACCGGTCAGGTAGTAGAAGCGCGAGCCGGAGACCTTGGCGCCCCGCTCGACGTCGATGGCGCCGAGCAGCTGGCCGAGTTCGAGGTGGTCCTTGGGCTCGAAGCCCTCGGCGGAGAAGTCGCGCGGCGCCCCGACGGTCTCGAGGACGGTGAAGTCCTCCTCCCCGCCGACCGGGACCTCCGGGTGGACGAGGTTCCCCAGCTGGCGGACGAGGCGCTGGGTCTCCTCGGCGGCCTCGTCCTGCTCGGCGTCGGCGGCCTTGACCGCGGCGGACAGTTCGCCGGCCTTCTTCAGGAGCTCGGCCTTCTCGTCGCCGGAGGCCTTGGGGATGAGCTTGCCGAGCGACTTCTGCTCGGCTCGCAGCTGGTCGAAGCGGACGCTGGACGACCTGCGCCGCTCGTCGGCGGAGAGCAGTGCGTCGACGAGGCCGACATCCTCTCCACGGGCGCGCTGGGACGCGCGGACACGGTCGGGGTCCTCACGGAGCAGACGAAGGTCAATCACCCCCCCAGGCTACCGGTGCGCGCTGTGGGCGCTCGACTCGATATTCCATTGCGCACCATTTTGACCGCTATGCCGGAAAAGGGGGAATCGCGAAGAGGGCTGTGGAGACGTTCCCGCGCATTCACCCGGCGGGCGCGTGAGCGTCGGCCCGACGTCCCGGTTTCCCTCGCTGGAGGGGCAGTTGAGAGGTGTGTTGTCCACAGGTCGGCGGCTCGATCGAGGCTTTATCCACAGGCTGTGAGAAAGGGCTGTGGAAGTCGGAATTGATCATTCCGCCCGCTGAATGCTGGGCAATGGATTCCCTTCTCAAACCCCCCTCACACACTCATTCGGGTGGGAATGACTCCCTCCAAAGAGTTGATCAGGGGAATTGGGCTGACGAAAGGCGACCTGGAGTGCTGTGAGGTGAGGTGGGCGCTGTACGGCGATTTGTCGACCTTGTCGGGTTCGCGTGTCGACTTGTCCCCAGGTCGAGAACCGGGCCTGTGGATAACTCGGTGGATAACTTGGTGACCACCGCCGGGGCACCGGCCGGGCGCCCGCCACGGAGCCCCGGGAGGCACCGGGAGCGGCCGTCCGCGGTGAGCGGAACGACCTCAGGACCGGCCGTCCGCGGGAGCGAAGAGCCGTCAGGAGCCGCCGCCCTCGGAGATCCGGGAAGCGGTCGGGAACGCGGCGGTCACGGTCGGCTCTCTCAGAGGTCGGCAGTGTCGGGGTCGGCTGCGTCAGGGCCGGCTGCGTCAGGGCCGGCGGTGTCGGGAGTGGCGGTGTCAGGAGTGGCCCCGCTCAGCAGCGGCGGTGTCAGGAGCGGCCGTCGAGGCAGCGGGTCAGCCAGTCCGCCGCCGCGGAGAACTCGCGGTCGGAGGTGCCGTGCCGCAAGGCCGCCACATCGGTCGGGTCCACCCCGGCTCGCGGATACGACCCCAGGAAGCGCACGTTCGGGCAGATCCGCTTCAGGCCCATCAGGGCCTCGCCCACCCGCCGGTCCGTGATGTGCCCCTCGCAGTCCACCGAGAAGCAGTAGCGGCCGATGCCCTCGCCCGTGGGCCGCGACTCGATCCGCATCAGGTTCACCCCGCGCGCCGAGTACTCCTGGAGCAGTTCGAGCAGCGCACCCGGGTGGTCGTCGCCCAGCCAGATCACCACGGACGTCTTGTCCGCACCGGTCCGGGCCGCCGGCCGGGCCGGACGCCCGACCAGGACGAAGCGCGTCGCCGCGTTCTCGGCGTCGTGGATCTCGGTGACCAGCGGCTCCAGCCCGTACTTCGGCGCCGCGAACTCGCCCGCGAACGCCGCGTCGTACCGGCCCTCCTGCACCAGCCGCGCGCCGTCGGCGTTCGAGGCGGCCGACTCCCACAGGGCGTCCGGCAGATGCCTGCCCAGCCAGTTGCGGACCTGCGGCTGGGCCACCGGGTGACCGGTCACCGTCTTCACGTCCGACAGCGTGGTCCCCGGCCGCACCAGCAGGGCGAACGCGATCGGCAGCAGCACCTCGCGATAGATCATCAGCGGCGTGCCGGTGGCCAGCTCGTCGAGGGTCGCGGTGACGCCGCCCTCCACCGAGTTCTCGATCGGCACCAGTGCGCCGCCCGCCTCCCCGGACCGCACGGCGTCCAGCGCCGCGGGCACCGACACCATCGGGACCAGCTCGCGGGTCGCGGCCTCCGGCAGCGTCCGCAGCGCGGCCTCCGTGAAGGTGCCTTCGGGCCCGAGGTAGGTGTAGCGGCTGGCCGACATCGTGCGTGGCTCCCTTGGATCGGGGGACGCCCATCCCCTGTGTGCGGCGGGGGTCTTCCGAGGCGAGGCCCCGGAACGGGACCCCGGTCCGGTTGCTCGCCACGATACCCAGCCGCCGTAACGCCCGGTGCCGCGTCCGGCAGCCGGAACACGCACGGGGGACGCCCCACGGCCGCCCCGGTCCGTCAGCCCTCCAGCAGCCGCTGCCCCACGTACTCGCCCGGGGCGCAGCCGCCCGGCACGGCGAACAGTCCGCTCGCCTCGTGCCGGATGAACCGCGACAGGGCGTCGCCCCGGTCCAGCTTGCGCTGCACCGGCACGAAGCCCCGGTACGGATCGGCCTGCCAGGCGATGAAGAGCAGCCCGGCGTCCGGGGTCCCGTCGCCGTCGAAGCCGTCGTGGAAGGAGAAGGGGCGCCGCAGCATGGCCGCCCCGCCGTTCGCCTCCGGCGCGGAGATCCGGGCGTGCGCGTCGGCCGGGATCACGATCCCGCCCGAGGCGTCCCGCTTCTCCAGGTCCATCGGCGTCGTCTCGGTGCCGCCCGTGAGCGGGGCGCCGTCGGACTTCCGGCGCCCGATGACCTGCTCCTGCTTGCCCACAGGCAGCTTCTCCCAGTCGTCGAGGAGCATCCGGATGCGCCGGACCACCGCGTACGAGCCGTGCGCCATCCAGGACGGTTCGCCGCCCGACGGCACGAAGATCCGCTGCGCGAAGTTCTTCTCCGTGGGCTTCGGGTTCTTGGTGCCGTCTACCTGCCCCATCAGATTGCGGGCCGTCATCGGATGGGACGTCGCACCGGGCGCCCGGTTGAAGCCGTTCATCTGCCAGCGCAGCCGGGCGGTGTCCCCGGTGTCCTTCTGCAGCGCCCGCAGGGCGTGGAAGGCGACCAGCGCGTCGTTCGAGCCGATCTGCACCCACAGGTCACCGTTGCTGCGCTTCGGGTCCAGCGCGTCCGAGCTGAAGTCCGGCAGCGGATCCAGCGCCAGTGGGCGCTGTTTCTCCAGGCCGGTGCGGCCGAAGAAGGTCCGGCCGAAGCCGAAGGTCACCGTCAGGGAGGACGGTCCGGCGTCGAGGGCGACGCCGGTGTCGTCCGCCGTCGGACGGCCCGCCATCAGCGCCTGGGCCGTCCGCGACCAGCGCCGCAGCAGCGCGGCCGCCGCCTTCCGGTCCGCTCCGGGGGCCAGGTCGAACGCCGCGAGGTGGCCGGCGGCCTGCAGCGGTGTGGTGATGCCCGGCTGGTGCCGGCCGTGGAAGGCGACGGCGCTGGAGCCCACCGTCGCGAGCGCCGGTGTCTCCTCCCGGGTCGCGCTCCCGCCCAGCACGCCGCCCGCGGCACCAACGGCGAGCCCCGCCGCGCCGGCGGTGCCGAGCAGCCTCCGCCGGGAGAAGCCGCCGGCGTCCGGCCCGGACAGGGCCGGGGAGTCCTCCGGGCGGGAGGTGTCCTGGGAGTCGTTCGCGCCCGTCATCAGCCGATCTTCATCTTCTTCGTCTCGGTCACCTGGTCGATCTCCGAGGTGCGCACGGTCAGGGACACCTCCCACTCGCCGGCCATCGGGAGCTGGAGACGGTTGGACACCCAGTGTCCGGTCTCCAGGTGGAACGGCTGGATGGGCAGCGGCCCGAGGTCACGGGAGTCCAGCCGGAAGGCGAGCTTCACCTCCGGCGCGTCCAGCGCCTTGCCGTTCGGCCGGCGGAGCTTGAGGTCCAGGGTGTTGGAACCGGTGAGTCCGGGCTCCAGGGAGAGCCGGGCCGTGCCCTTGCCGTCCGCGCCCCCGGTGTCGAAGGGAATGGTCGCCGTCGCGCGGCGCACCGCGGGCACCGTCGGCGTGCCGTTCCCGGATCGGGCGGCTTCCTCGGTGCGGCCCGGTTCGGTGCTGGTCAGCGCAGTGGTCACGGCCAGCAGCAGCACCGCGACGGCAGCCTCGGCGAGCACCGTGCGACGCAGCCCGGAGCGCTCCGGGTCGGCGTCGCGGACGCGCTTGCTGCGGGCCGTCTCCCGGGCGGACCGCTGCCGGGCGAGCTGGGCGGCGCGCTTCGGGTCGGCGGGCGCGGTATCCGGGGCTCCGGACTCCGGCTGCTCCGTCCCCTCGGCGGGGTGCGTTCCCTCGGTGGGCTGGGTCCCCTCGGCCGGCTCCGGCCCCTCGATCGACTCCGTGGCGCCGGCCGGTGCCTGCGCCGCGTTGGCCGGGGCGGCTGCCTGAGCCGGCACCGCGGCCTTCCCGGCCGATGTCTCCCCGGCCGGTGCTTCTCCGGCCGGCGCCTTCCCGGCAGGCGCTTCACCAGTCGGTGCCTCCCCGGCAGGCGCTTCACCAGTCGGTGCCCCTCCAGCCGCCGCCTCTCCGGCCCGCGCCTCGGCCGCCCGGGCCGGCACGGCCGCCATCGCGTCGGCGCGCTCCGCCTCGGCGTCCGAGCCCTCCTCCGCCGCGTCCGCAACACGCTCCGCTCCGGCGTCCGAGACCTCCTCCGCTTCACCGTCCGAGGCCCGCTCCGCTCCGGCGTCCGAAGCCGCTTCCGCTTCACCGCGCGAGGCCCGCTCCGCCGCAGCGTCCGCCGTCTCCTCGGCCGCCCGCGCGTCCTCCTCGAGCACCCGCGCGGCCTCCGCCTCGGGTGCCACGGACGCCGAGAGCCGCGCCGTCCAGCGCCGCGACAGCCAGCCGACCGCGAGCAGCACCGCCACCAGCGCGACCTTGACGAGCAGCAGTTGCCCGTACGACGTCGAGGTCAGGGCCGTGACGGAGCCGACCTGACGCCAGGACTGGTACACCCCGGTCGCGGCGAGGACGACGACGCTGCCGAAGGCCACCCGGGAGAAGCGGTGGACCGCGGCCCGTTCGACGGCCGGGCCGCGGTACAGCGCGACCAGCAGCGTGGCCAGCCCGCCCAGCCAGGCGGCCACCGCGAGCAGGTGGAGGACGTCCACCGGCATCGCCACATTCGGCTGGAGCCCGGTCGACGCATGCTCGGCGAGCGCCCAGGTCGCGGCCAGCCCGGCCGCGACGACGGTGCCGCCCATGCCCAGCCCGACGGCGAGGTCCCGGCGTTCCCGGGGATCCTCGCGCCGGGTGAACGCGCCGAAGAGCACCGCGACGAACAGCGCGGCGGCCCCGAGCAGCAGCAGCCGGGAGACCAGCGCCGCCCCCGTCCTGGTCTCCAGGACGGACTGCAGTCCGCCCAGGTCGAAGGCGTCGGCGAGCTTCCCCGAGCCGGTGTACGGGGTGCGGAGCAGCAGCAGGGCCAGGGTGGAGGCGGTCAGGGCGACCCAGCCCTGGACGACCAGCCGCTGCACCGCCCGGACGCGGGCCCCGCCCGGCCAGCAGGCCAGCAGGAACGCGGCGCCGCCGACCAGCACCACGAAGCCCGCGTAGGCGAGGTACCGGGCGATGGCGTAGAGCGCCCCGACCGGTCCGCCGCCCGGCTTCTGGTCGGGCACCCCCGCCGAGGTCTTCGAGGGGGCGCCGATGGAGAAGGTGAACGCCCCGGCCACCGGGTGGCTGTCGGCCGAGACGGCCTGCCACGCCACGGTGTAGGTGCCGTCCGGCAGCCCGGAGCGCAGTCCGACCCCGTACCGGACGACGTTCCCGCTGCCCAGATCGCGCACCTTGGCGGAGTCCACGCGCTTGCCCTTGGGGTCCAGCACGCGGATCGAGTCGTCCGAGAGGGCGACGCCCTCGGAGAAGGTGAGGCTCACATCCTTCGGCGCGCTGCCGACCACCGCCCCCTGCTTGGGATCGCTGCCGGTCAGCGCGGCGTGCGCCGAGGCCGGGGAGGCGCCGGCGAGCAACGAGCCGAGCAGCGCCGCCGCGAGCAGCAGCAGCGTCACGGCCGCGGAGCGCGCGGAGCGGCGGTCCAGGGAGGGGGCGGCGGCTGGCATGGCGTCAGTCCCTCACTTGTCCGGGGTGTAGTTGGTCGCCACGACGGGGACCTCCAGGGTGATCGGGTCCGAGGCGGCGAAGTGGAGCACCACGGACACCTTCTCCCCCTTGGCCGGCTTGTGTTCGAGTTTCATGAACATCAGATGGGTGCCGCCGCGGGCGAGCCGGAGCTCACCGCCCGCGGGGACCTTCAGCGACGACACCTGGCGCATCGTGTTGCCGACGGTCCGGTGCATCGTCACGTCACCGGCGAAGTCGCTGGTGACCGAGGTCAGCTTGTCGGCGGTGTCACCGGTGTTCCGGACGACGACATAGCCGCTCGCCATGTCCGTCATCACCGGCTGGGGCACGTACGCGCCCTCCGCCTTCAGTTCGGCACCCGAACCGGAACAGCCCGCCAGCGCCAGGCCGGTGGCGAGCGTCACGGCCGCGGCGAGGGCGCTGCGCCGCCGGGTCACGGTGTCCCGCCCTTGATGATCTTCGGAAGGTCCTTGGCGTACTCCTCCGCCGTGGTGTCCTTGTCGTAGATCGCGTGGCCCTTGTCGTCCTTCGGGGAGAAGGCGACGACGCGGGGGCTGTGCGAGGAGACCCAGGTCCCCTTCACCTTCTTGGGCTGGTCCAGGTAGATGTTGACGGCGCGGGCGCCGGCCTGGATGGTGTCGAAGTCGCCGGTGAGCCCGATGAACGACTTGTCGTTCTGGGCCAGCCACGTGCCGAGTTCCTTCGGGGTGTCCCGCTTCGGGTCGGAGGAGACGAAGACGACGCGCAGCTCCTTCCGTTCCGCCGGCGACAGCTTCCGCAGGGCGAGGGAGATGTTGCTCATGGTGAAGGGGCAGGCGTCCGGGCAGTGCCGGTAGCCGAAGTAGAGCAGGACCGGGTGGCCCTTGGTCTCCTTGATGAAGTCGTACTTCTTGCCGTCGGTGTCCGTCAGGACCAGATCCGGCTTGTCGAGCGGGTTGTCGAGGACGGTCGCGGCCTTGGTCGGCCCCGCGGAGACCTCGGCGACGGACGAGGACTCGTCGTCGCCGCCTCCGCAGGCGGACAGGGTGAGGGCCGCCGCCGCGGCGAGCGCGGCGGCGGTCAGGCTGGTCTTGCGCATGGAGGAATACCCCGGTTGGTGGTGTGCGGGCCCGGTGCGGCCGGGTCAGGAGGAGCGGCGGCGGCCGGCGAGGAAGCCGAAGGCCAGCCCGGCGGCGCCGATGACGATGCCCACCACGCCGAGCACCCGCGCGGTGGAGTCGCTGCCGGCGGCGGCCTTCTCGCTGTGGCCGGACTCCTCGGACTCCGAGCCGTGGTCGTGGCCGCCCTTGGCGTCGGCCGCGGAGCCGTGGGAGTGGCCCTCACCGGTGGGCTCGGTCAGCGCCAGCACCGGCGCCGGGCTCTCCGGCTCCTCGCCGTTCTCCTTGGGCGCCTCGATCCAGCGCACCGTCTCGTCGTTGTCGTAGGTCTGGATGGCCTTGAACACCAGCTGGTCGGTGTTCTCCGGCAGCTGGCCGACGGCGAGCGGGAACCGCTGGAACTGGCCCGGCCCGATCTTCCCGCCGGTCCAGGTCACCTTGGTGACGGCCTCGGTGATCTTCTCGCCGTGCATCTCGATCGGCTTGTCGAGCTTCTTCTTGGTGACCTTGACGTCCCAGCCCGGCACCGGCTCCGGCATCACCGAGGCGAGTGGCTGGTCGGCCGGGAGGTTGAGCTCGAGCTTGTCGGTCGAGGCGTTGTCCCGCTCGTTGGGCACTTTGACGGCGATGGTGGCGAAGCCGCCCTTCTCGGCCTCGCCTTCCACGGTGACGTGGGCGAAGGCCGGGCCGGCGAGGAGCAGGACGGAACCGGCGGTGACGCCGCCGACGAGGGAAAGACGCGAGAGATTCATGGTTTGCGGACACTCCACAGGAAGGATCGGTCGGTGATTTGCGCGCGTACGGCTGCCGCGCGACAACCTCCCGACGGATGAGCCGGAGCTACCGGTTCCCGGGGGGTGCCGCGTCAGGCCGCGAGGACGGTGTCCGGCGGACCCCGGCGGCTGACGGAGTGTTCCAGGACGAGCGACCGCGGCCCGGCCTTTCCGGTCCCGTGGGCCGGGGGGACGGGCGGCAGGGCGGCGGGCGATCCGGGAAGCCCCGCATGGAGGGCGCGTACAAGCACAAGGGCGGCGCGCAGCGAACGAACGAGCGCCCCCTCCGCGAAGCCTTCCGAGACGCCCCGCGCGGACAGCCGGACCAGCCGGAAGAGCGCGGCCTCACCGCGCCTGAGCAGCAGCCCCAGCGCGACCGCCGCGAGCAGATGGCCCAGCAGCATCGGCAGCGAGGGGACCAGGTCCCCGACGCCGGGCGGCGGGGCCGGCACGGCGGCGTGCACCGCTCCCGTGCCCGCCCCGTGGGTTCCGGAGAGGTTGGCTCCGGTGGCGTGGGATCCGGCGATGTGGGCCCCGGCGGCGTGGGCCGGATGGTCCGGGCCGGAGGTGCTGATGATCCGCCGGGCCTCGGCGGCGGTGAGCCGCGCCGGACCGGCGTCCCCGCCGCACACCAGCCGGGCGGCGAACGAGATCAGCGCGCTGTTCGAGGGCCGTCCCGCGGGCGGCGCGGGGGCCGACGCGGCCTGCTGGCCCAGCCAGAACAGCCCGTGCAGGGCCGACTGGCCGACCGCCAGACCGGCGGAGATCCCCGGCAGGGTGCGCTCCCGCCCGGCGAGCGGCGCGGCCGCCGCGAAAACCAGGAGGAAGCCGGTGATCAGGGTCCAGGCGGGAACGCCCGAACAGGACGCCAGCGCGTGCCCCGCCATGGACAGCGCGACGCAGACCGCGGCGAACACCGCGGCCCTGAGCAGTCGCAGATCGGCGCCGACGCGCGCGACGGGGGCAGACATGGCCGCGCCATCATCCCACCGCGCCCGCCCGCTCCGGACGGCAGGGGTGGGGGGCGTGGGGGAGCGCACGGCCTGTCGCCATACACCGATGTCATGACCCCGCGCATCCGCTGAATGAGCGTAGTCACGCCCATTGCACGCTTACGGGCCGATCGGTGGGGCAATACGTATCGGTATGTCGAGCCGCAGCCAGGAGGCTGGAGCATGAGCATCTGGTGGTCCCTCCACTTGCGGCGCGAGGCTGCGAGCGTTCCGCTCGCCCGGCGGCTCCTCTTGGGAACGATGGAGACCGCGGGGGTCGATCCGGACATCTCCTTCGACCTGTCGATCGCGCTCACGGAGGCGTGTGCGAACGCAGTCGAGCACGGCGGGGCGACGTCCCCCGACGGCTCCCCCGGGGTGTACCGCGTGACCGCGTATCTGGACGGTGAGAAGTGCCGGATCGAGGTCACCGACTCGGGGCCGGGCTTTCCCGCGGCGCGGACCGCGCGCCCCAGAGCCCTCCGCGCGCCGCTCATGGCGCCCGCCCAGCCGGACACCCAGGCGGAGAACGGCCGGGGCCTGTGCCTCATCGAGGCGCTCGCCGACCACGTCCACGTCCGGAACAGACCGGGCCGCGGCGCGGTGGTGAGCTTCGACAAGATCCTCAAGTGGCGTGAGGACGCGCTGCTGAAGGCGTCCTGATCACCGTCCTGATCACCGGGAGCGGCAGGGCGGCCCAGGACCTCACGCGATCGGAGCCCGAAGCCTGAAGGCGGGGGCGCGCCGCCGCCGGCTCCCACGTCACTGGGGGCGCACCGCCCCCGGCTCCCACGTCACCGCTTCACCCGACGCGCCCGGCATGACGGCCGATGCGTCACAGGTCCCGCCCCGGCGTCCCACCCGACGGAAACGGCCGGGCCCCGTCCGGGACCCGGCCGTCGTCCGGCGTCGGGGCGGGCTCAGCCCTTGAGGCGGGCCATCCAGGACTCGACGTCGTCGGCGGTGCGCGGCAGGGCGGCCGACAGATTGCGGCTGCCGCTCTCGGTCACCAGGATGTCGTCCTCGATGCGGACGCCGATGCCCCGGTACTCCTCCGGCACGGTCAGGTCGTCGGTCTGGAAGTACAGCCCGGGCTCGACCGTGAGGCACATGCCCGGCTCCAGGGTGCCCTCCACATAGCTCTCCCGGCGGGCCACCGCGCAGTCGTGCACGTCGAGCCCGAGCATGTGGCCGGTGCCGTGCAGCGTCCAGCGGCGCTGCAGCCCCAGCTCCAGCACGCGCTCCACCGGGCCCTCGACCAGCCCCCACTCCACCAGCCGGGTCGCGAGCACCCGCTGCGCGGCGTCGTGGAAGTCGCGGTACTTCGCGCCCGGCCGGACGGCCGCGATGCCGGCCTCCTGCGCCTCGTACACCGCGTCGTAGATCCGGCGCTGGAACTCGGTGAAGCGGCCGTTCACCGGCAGGGTGCGGGTGACGTCGGCGGTGTAGAGGGTGTGGGTCTCCACGCCGGCGTCGAGCAGCAGCAGCTCGCCCGCGCGGACCGGGCCGTCGTTGCGCACCCAGTGCAGGGTGGTGGCGTGCGGTCCGGCGGCGCAGATGGAGCCGTAGCCGACGTCGTTGCCCTCGACGCGGGCACGCAGGAAGAACGTTCCTTCGATGTAGCGCTCGGAGGTCGCCTCCGCCTTGTCGAGGACCTTCACCACGTCCTCGAAGCCGCGCACCGTGGAGTCGACCGCCGCCTGCAGCTGTCCGATCTCGAACTCGTCCTTGACCAGGCGCAGCTCGCTGAGGAAGATCCGCAGCTCCTCGTCGCGGTCGGCGTCGAGCCGGCTGGCCAGCGCCTCCTCCAGCCCGGCGTCGTGGCCCCGGACGATGCGGACCGGACCGGCCGCGGAGGCGAGCTCGTCGGCGGCCTTGCGGACGTCCCGGCACTCCGCCCCCAGCAGCTGCTCGCTCTCGGCGAGGCTGTACCGGCGGCCCACCCACAGCTCGCCCTGGCCGTCGAGCCAGAACTCGCCGTTCTCCCGGTCGGAGCGCGGCAGCAGGTAGAGCGTCGTGGTGTGCCCGTCGTCCACCGGGTCCAGGACGAGTACGCCGTCGTGGGTCTGGTCACCGGTCAGATGCACGTACTCGGTGGACGCGCGGAAGGCGTACTCGGTGTCGTTCGACCGCGTCCTGAGGTTGCCCGCGGGAACGACCAGGCGCTCGCCGGGGAAGCGGGCGGAGAGCGCGGCGCGGCGGCGCGCGGCGTGCGGTGCCTGCTCGACGGGCTGCAGGTTCCGCAGCTCGGTGTCGGCCCAGCCGCTCTTCATGTTCTCGGCAAGCTCGTCGGAGACGCCTGGGTACAGGCCGTTCTTCCGCTGCTTGATGGGCTCGTCGCCCTCCGGGTTCGCGGGCGCGGGCTGCTCGGTCACGGATTCCTCCTCGACTCGGACCGTCCCCTGGCCTGCGGCTGGGGGACCCCGACCATCGTATGGGCGGGGGCACCGGCTCCGGCAGGACGACCGGAGCGGGGCGCGGGCAGCGGCCCGGCCCGGGTGTGCGCCCCGCTGCGCCCCCGGAGGAAGGGGGCCGGCAGCGGTCACCGGGCGGCGGCTCCCGGATCCTCGAAGTGGACGGCGAGCAGCACGACGTCCTCCGGGCCGTCCGCGGTGTCCCGGCCGTCCGGCAGGACGGTGCGCAGCACGTGGTCGGCGACGGCGTCGGGGTCGTCCCGGACGGACCGGGGCACACTCGCCGCCGCCGCGTGCAGCCGGGCGAAGGCCCGGTCCATCGGCTCGCCGGTGCGGTGCAGCAGCCCGTCGCTGTACAGCAGCAGCGTTTCTCCCGGCGCGGCCTCGAACTCGACGCTGGGCGCCTCCCAGCAGGAGAGCATGCCCAGCGGCGCGGACAGCGAGGTCTCCACGAACTCGGTGCGCCGGTCGCCGACGATCAGCGGCGGGCAGTGCCCGGCCCCGGCCATCAGCAGGGTGCGCTGCTCGCAGTGGATGAACAGGGCGGTCGCCGAGCGGGCGGGCTCGGTCAGCCGCAGCAGCAGTTCGAGATCGGAGAGGACGGCGACCGGATCCTCCCCCTCCATCACCGCGTACGCCCGCAGCGAGGCGCGCAGCCGTCCCATCGCGGCGACGGCGCTGGGCCCGGAGCCGCTGACCCCGCCGACGGCGAGACCGAGGGCGCCCTCCGGCAGGGGCAGGGCGTCGTACCAGTCGCCGCCGCCCTGCGGACCGGTGCGGTGCCGGACGGCCAGCCGCACCCCGCCGACCCGGGGCAGCCGGCTGGGCAGCAGCTCGTCGCGGAGGGTGTCGGCGGTCGCCCGGGCGCGGGTCAGCTCCAGGTGGCGGGCGAGCTGCTCGGTCGCGTAGCGCGTGTACAGGCCGATGAGGTGGCGCTGCCGCTCCACCGGCTCGGTCGGCTCGTCGTAGAGCCAGACCGCGGCGCCGAGCCGGCCGGCGGCCTCGGTGGCGAGCGGGACGGCGTAGCTGGCGGCGTAGCCGAGACGGGCGGCGACCTCGCGGTGCCGCGGGTCCAGGTCCGGCTCGTTCCGCAGGTCGGGGTGGGCGACCTCGTCGAGCTGCCCGGGGCGGGCGCCGCCCTCCGGGGGCAGGCCGTCGAGGATCCGTCCGTAGGAGGCGGAGCTGCGGGGGATGGTCTCGATGGTGCCGAGGTCCGCGGGGCCGAGGCCGAGTCCGACGGTGGTGTCCGGCCCCTGGCCGTCGGCGGGCTCCAGGACGATCATGCCGCGGCGGGCACCGACGAGGGCGGCGCCGGCGCGCAGCAGCTCGTGCAGGGCGCTGTCGAGGGTCTCGGTGCGGGCGAGCCGCTCGGTGAGCTCGTGCAGCGTGGTGAGATCGGAGATCCAGCCGGCGAGGCGGTCCTGGACGGCGGCGAGATGCTCGACCGGGCGGACGTCCGGGGTGGCGGCCACCGGGGAGCCGCTCTCCGCCGGGGGCTGCGCGGGAGAGGCGTCGGGATTATGCGCCGGGGCGGGAAGTGCCGGCTGGATTCCGGCCACTTTCGGCACGTGCGGGGCGTTCATGGCTGGCGACTTTCGACCCTGGGCTGCGGCATATCCGGCCACTGGGCCGAATCGACCGAGAAGTGTGTCCTATTTGTACCGAAGCGCAGGCTTTTGCCGTGTGGTGTTGCGTGGCCGGTCCGGCGGTGCATTTTTCGCAATAGCATCGCAAACCCCCATGTCATGCTGCGCCGCTATCAATGCCTCCACATCTACACGCAGCGGTGGGGTGTGTCCAGCATGGTGCGGGCGGGCTTGTTGGTGTCTATGGTGGACACAAGTTGGCTGAAAAAATGCCCGTCGGTCGGCAATTTGCGGTCGACTGAGGGCATTCGACAACGCGTCATATCCACCGAGGTGGGTACGTACTCGGGAAGGGCAGGGGCAGTTGGGGGCGCCCCGGAACCCCGCGGCGGCCTTGAGCGTCCTATCCGGCGATGGCCTCCCGTCCCCGAGGGACGAGGACCGCAGAGGGGCGGCAAACGCCAGGCGATCGCCACCCTTCGCCATGTTCCACGCTCGGCCCGCGACATGATGCGCTGCCTTGAACGAGCAGTGACGCACGATCCACGTGGTGTGAACGGACTGAACGTACGCCCGCAGCCCCACGTACTGCCAAGCAGCATCGCAAGCAGCATCGATCGGTAGACCAGGTTCATCCGGTGAATCCGGTAGCGGTACGCACACCCGGCACAGCGTGCGATGAACGCGATTGGATACAGCCCTCGGCGTTAACGGAAAGGAACGAGCGCTCATGCGCGAGATCCTCGGAAGGCGACGCAGGCTCCTGCTCGGGCGGAGGCGCAGCGGGAAGCGGGCGATGCTCGGCGCGGCGCTGATGTGCGCCACCGAGTGGCAGTGGCCCGTACTCCCCGGCGTGGGGATCCGGTCCGGCGGCAGCCGCGTGCGCGGCTGCAACTGCCCGCACCCCGACTGCGTGGTGCCCGGTGCGCACCCCTTCGACCCCGGCCTGCTCGCGGCCACGACCGACGCCCGCATGGTCCGCTGGTGGTGGGAGAACCGCCCCGACGCCCCGATCGTGCTGGCCACCGGCGGCACCGCGCCCTGCGCGGTGAGCCTGCCGGCGACCGCGGCGGCACAGGCCCTGACCGAGCTCGACCGCCGGGGCATCCGGCTCGGCCCGGTCGTCGCGTCGCCCACCCGCTGGTCGATCCTGGTGGCGCCGTACTCGCTCGAGGTGCTGGGCGAGCTGCTGCACAGCCAGGAGTGGGTGCCCAGCTCGCTGCGGTTCCACGGCGAGGGCGGCTATCTGGTGCTGCCGCCGTCCCAGACCGGCGCCGGCCGGGTGAGCTGGGAGCGCGCGCCGCTGCCCGGGTCGGCCGCGCCGTGGCTGCCCGATGTCGAGGCGGTCGTGCACGCACTCGTGGAGGCGAGCACCGGGACCCCCGACGAGAGCAGCCGGCTCGCCTACTGAGACTTGACCGAATTCGTACCATCGCGGCCCGTCTTCACTCCTCCGAGTGCGAGGCGGGCCGCGTTGTCCCCGGTTCGGCCCAGCGCGGTCCGAGGGGCCCTTCCCCGGCCGGTACGTTCTGCCGATCGGCAGGATTCGTCGGTGAGTTGGAGGGGGATTCCATGGAGCGCGCAGCGGATCCGGGCGGGGCGCACCGCCGTATGACCGCCCTGGTGGGCGCGGTGCTGCTGGCCGCCGTGCTGCCGCAGGCCGCCGCGTCGGCGGGGCCCGCGCCGGCCGCCGCGGCCGTCCGTCCGCCGGCCCGGACCGCCGTGTCCGCCGCACCGGAGCCCGCCGCGCCGGGTGTACCGGAACCCGAGGTGCCGGCCGTACCGGAATCCGCCGCGCCGGGCGTACCGGAATCCGGGTCGCCGGACGGGGCCCGGCACCGCGACCGGGGGCTGGATCCCGCTGCGGCGGGGGCTGGGTGGCTGCCTCCGGCCGTTCTGCGGAAGGGCGCCCTCCACGCCGCTGACCAGGGGCGTGTCATCTCCATGTGCGGACCCGAACTCACCGGCCGCGAGGGCGTCGAGGCGCAGACCTGCGTCCTGCGGGAGGGGCGCGAGCTGTGGGGCCGCACCTACTACCGGAGCGCCGCCGGCCGCGCGCCGAGCGTCGTCCTGACCCTGATGCGGCCGGACGGCCGGACCGTTCAGGTGCGTTGCTCGGGGGAAGCCGGGAACGCCGACGGGGTGTGCCAGACCCGGCGTGCGCCGGTGCGGGAGCCGGTGGACCAGGGCCTGCCGTACGGGGCGGTCGCCGAGCTCGTGTCCTCGGACGGGGAGCGGCTGCTGCTGCGTTCGGGGAGTAATTCCCCGGTGGGAGCGGACCGTTGGGCGTCCGGCGCGGCGCGCCCGGGGGAGCCGGCCGACGCCGGGCACGGAAACGCCCGGTCGCTGGCGACGGGGGATGCACCAGCGACCGGGCTTCAAGAACCGTAACAAGAGATCTGCTGTTCGCAAATTCGATCGCGGAAATTCGGACGACGATTTACTGTTCAGTAGGGGGCGTTGTGACCTGAGTCACTCCCCGGGTCGTCCGGCGGTTCTCAGCTGAGGGTCACCTGCCGGTTGGTGAGTCCGCCACGGGCCCGGCGCTCCTCGGCGGTCAGCGGCGCCTCGGAGCCGAGCGCCTCGGCGAGCCGCTCCCCGAAGGCCTCGGCGGGCTTCTCGACGTCGTCCGCGCGGACCGAGCCCGGCAGGTCCCAGACCGGCACGATGAGGCCGTGCGCCCGGAACGAGCCCACCAGCCGGGTGCCTTCGCCCAGCGAGGAGGCACCGGCGGCGTGCAGCCGCGCCAGCGCGTCGAGCAGCTTCTCCTCGGGGTGGTCCATCACCCAGCGCAGGTGGTTCTTCTCCGGGGTCTCGCACCAGTACGCGGCCTCGACACCGGAGAGCCGGACGGTCGGGATCGCGGCCTCGTTCGCCCGCTCCAGGGAGGCGGCCACCTCGGGGGTGGACTGCTCGGCGCTCTCCAGCCAGAACTCGAAGCCGGTGTGCACGACCGGCTCGAACGCACCGGCCGGGTCGAGCAGGTCCTGCAGTCGCGGGCCGTCGGCGGGGACGCGCTCCGCGGCCACCGGGGTGCCCGGCGCGGCCTCCAGCGCACGCTGCAGCACATCGGCGAGGTCACGGCTGATGTCGCCGGACGCCGTGTCGTTCTGCAGCCCCAGCAGGACGGCGCCGCTGTCCCGGCGCAGCGCGGGCCACGCCATCGGCAGCACGGTCGCCAGGGTGACGGACGGCACGCCCTCCGGCAGGCCGCCCCTGAGGGGCAGTTCCACGGTCGCGGCGGGCACCAGCTCGCGCAGCGCGACCCAGTCGCACTCGGCGGGCAGTCCCTCGAAGGGGCGCTGGACGAGCTCGGTCACGGCCTGTGCGGCGGCTCGTCCGTGACACGCCTTGTAGCGGCGGCCCGAACCGCAGGGGCACGGCTCGCGGGCGCCGACGACCGGAATCTCTCCGGCGGAGACCTGGGCGCCGGACGTCCTGCCGGCCTTTGTCTGAGGGCGCTTCTTGGCCATGGTGGGGGTGTCTCCCGGATGCGGCGGTGGTCGTGGCCGCGGTTGCGGCGGTGGTTCTCGGCCGCCGAGCCTAGTCCTTCGGGAGCCGGGGGAGTTGCCGCTCGCCGCCACGCGGCGCTCGGGCCGGAGCACGAGCCGCCGGGGTGCGCCCCCGCGGGGCCGGGCTCCGGTTACGGCTCCGCTTCTGCTTCCGCTTCTGCTTCCGGCTCCGGTTGTGTGTCGGGCGGGCCGGACCGGGATGCGGTGCACCGGGGGGCGGTGTGCGGGGCGGATACGGCCGGCCGCTGTCCGGCGAGCCCTGCGTGTCCGAAGGGCCCGCCCGTCCGGCGAGGCCTGCCCGTGCGAAGAGCCCCGCCTGTCCGGCGAGCCCTGCCCGACGCGCCCTGCCCGGGCCCGAGGCGCCGGTCGAGGGCCTGGCTAGGCGAGATCCTCGAGCAGCCCGGCGATGTCCAGAGCCGGCACAACCACGCGCGTAGACAAGACGTCGGACGAGGTCGTCGCCGGCAACGTGGCCCACACCGTGACCTCCCCGGGTGTCCCGTCCCGGACGCCCCAGTCCTGGGCGACGGCCCTGATGATGTTGAGCCCCCGGCCGCCGCGGGCCGTCACCGAGGGAGTGGCCGGAAGTGGCCGGGTGGGCCCCCCGCCATCGGTCACCTCGACGGTCACCCGGCCGAATTCGTCCAACCGCCAGGCCATGCGCACCTCGTCGGGCCCGGCCCCGGTGCCGTCGCCGCACAGCGGCCGGCCGTGCCGGCAGGCGTTGCTGAGGAGTTCGGAGAGAACCAGTACCGCATCGTCGACGACCCCATCGGGCACTCCGCTCATCAGGAGTCCCTCGCGCATCGCACGTCGCGCCGCACCCACGCCCGCTGGGCCATGAGGTACGGCCATGATCGACGACGTCGGCACCTCGTGTGCCACCACCAACGCCACCCCCGAGACCTCCTTTGCCCCATGCCACGGGATGGATGCCCCCCTACGGGGCGCCGGAAACCGGCCAACTGCGATCCCCTGGGGCACTCGTCGCCGTCGCATCCGGGCGCGAACGCGCCGGTGCACTCCCCGGCCGGACGAACCGGGCGTTACCGGCGGCCGAGCTGGGACAGCACCTGCCGCGGGCGGTTGGTGATGACGGCGTCCACCCCGAGCCGGGCGCAGAGCTCCACGTCGGCGGGGGAGTCGACGGTCCAGACGTGGACGCGGTTGCCCGCCCGGTGCGCCCGGGCCACATAGTCCGGGTGGTTCCGCAGGATGCGGATGCTGGGCCCGGCGATGAGGGTGCCGGACGGCAGCCGCCCGTCGCGGTACCGGGGCGCGAGGAACTGCAGGAGGTAGACGGTCGGGATCTCCGGGGCCCAGAAGTGCACGCGCTGCAGCGAGCGCGCCGAGAAGCTCATGACCCGGACGGCCGAGGGCTCGTCCGGGGGCGGTGCGTCGAGGCCGAACCGGCGCAGCAGCTCCAGCAGCCGCTCCTCGACCTGGCCCGCCCAGCGGGTGGGGTGCTTGGTCTCGATGGCCAGTTCCACCCGGCGCCCGGCGTCCGCGACGAGCTCCAGGAGGCGTTCGAGGGTGAGGACGGAGGTGCGTTCCCAGTCGTGGGACTCGTCCCACTCCGGGGACTCGTCCCGGTCCTTCCAGGAGCCGAAGTCCAGCGCGGCGAGGTCCGAGAGCTCCAGGGCGGACACCGCGCCCCGGCCGTTGGAGGTCCGGTTGACCCGCCGGTCGTGCACGCAGACGAGATGGCCGTCCGCGGTGAGCCGTACGTCGCACTCCAGGGCGTCGGCCCCGTCCTCGATGGCCTTGCGGTAGGCGGCCAGGGTGTGCTCCGGGGCGTCCTGGGACGCCCCGCGGTGAGCCACCACGGAGATCGTGTGCGGCCCCGGACGGAGGCCGTGGGCCGGGCGGGCATAGGTCACCGCGTTATGGTGCCACCGCCCGGCGGGGTACCGCTCGTACGGTCCCCGGTCCCGCGTTCGGTCCCACGACTGCGGATGCGTCCGTTTCGTCCGGGATAAAGGATGGCGGTCCGTGCCGCTGTCACTGCTTACGGTGGTCTGACGCAAGGTGGGAAATGCTGTTTCCCGAGACTGGCATCCGTGGGCCGTGACCCAAGACTGTCGTGACTGTCGTGCATCTGAGGAGAAAGCTGTGAGCACCGAGAACGAGGGCGCTGCCGTTCCGCCTGTGGCGGGGCCGCCGTCGGCGCCCGAGACGCCGGGCGCGACGCCCGCGTCCGCGACCGGCGCACCGAGCACAGACTCCGTGCCGCCCGCGGAGCCGGCGCAGCCCACGCCGCCCGTTCCGACGGCGCCGCCGGCCCCTCCCGGCGCCGCGGGCGGCACGGAGCAGACGGCGCAGCTTCCGGCGACGGGCGGCCCGGCCGCGGACCCGGCGTACGGCGACTCCGTCCCCCGGACGGCCGAACACCCCGTGATGTCCTCGGCCGGCGGCCCGCAGGGCCCGCCGCCGCCCGGTGCGACGCCCCCTCCGGGCACGCCGTACGGGCACGGGGCACCTGGGGCGCCTGGGGCGCCCGGCGGCTCCGGCGGTGAGGCGTTCGCGGGCCATGTCGGCCTCGGAGACGGCTGCTCGCCGCTG